>JABLXA010000017.1 GCA_013178415.1 Bacillota bacterium
GCTTGCAGGTTTCAGGTCGGATATATATGTGGTCGTCCGACCGAGCCCGTACCAGCGTGAATGAAGAGATAGAAAATGATTCCGAAGAAAAATAAGTAACATCAGGGGCAGGGGTGCGAAATGTAGGCTTCATTATTTCCAGAGGGCAGGGTTCCCGCGGAGCGTCACCCTTCTCATGTGGGTCTTCAATATTGCCCTTGCCGGTGGGCTCAGGTTCGTTATACGTTACTACCGCGAGTTGTTGTCCAGGAAGGGCCTTTGGCCGGGGCGGGGCGGGGTTCTGGCCCGGGGAGCAAAAGGCTTCCCCACCCTGATAATAGGCGCTGGTGAGGCCGGGAATATGGTGGCCCGGGAACTCCGATCCCACGGAGAGCTCCCTTACAAGCCTGTCGGGTTTATCGATGATGACCCTGCCAAGGTGGGCTACAGAGTGGCGGGTCTTCCTGTATTGGGCGGTAGGAAGGACCTCCCTCAGATTGTAAGGCGTTATTCCATCAAACAGGTCATAATAGCTATGCCTTCAGCACCTGGCACGGTAGTCAGGGAGATCGTGGACTTATGTAAGGGGCTGGATATTAGTCTAAAAACCCTCCCGGGGGTATATGAGCTCATCGATGGCAGGGTGAGCGTGAGGTCTATACGGGATGTCCAGATAGAAGACCTCCTGCGCCGTGAACAGGTGAAGGTGGACCTTGAAAGCATCGCAGGGTATCTGGGAGGCAAACGGGTGCTCATAACAGGGGCAGGGGAGTCTATAGGCTCTGAGCTTTCGAGGCAGGTGGCCAGGTTCAAGCCGGCAGAGCTTCTGCTCTTGGGTCATGGAGAGAATAGTATTACGAGATCGAAATGGAACTCCGGGCGAACCACCCTGATCTCGAGTTGGTCCCGATTATCGCCGATATAAGGGACCAGGACAAGATAGACCGCGTCTTTGAGCGATTCAGGCCGGAGGTGGTGTTCCACGCGGCGGCTCATAAGCATGTGCCGCTCATGGAGGCGAACCCCGACGAGGCCATTACCAATAACATCTTCGGCACCTAGAACGTGGCATCGGCCGCCGACAGATACGGGGCCGAGAGGTTTGTGCTTATCTCCACGGACAAGGCTGTAAACCCTACAAGCGTTATGGGCTCGAGCAAGCGGGCAGCCGAGATCCTGATCCAGGCCCTCAACTGGAGGAGCAAGACCAAGTTCGTTGCCGTAAGGTTCGGGAATGTCCTGGGAAGCCGTGGGAGCGTGATACCCCTTTTCACGAAGCAGATAGCCCGGGGAGGGCCTGTGACCGTGACCCACCCGGAGATGAGGCGATATTTTATGACCATCCCGGAGGCTGTCCAGCTTGTGATACAGGCTGCGGCCCTGGGTGAGGGCGGGGAGATCTTCGTCCTCGATATGGGAAAGCCTATCAGGATCCTGGATATGGCCCGGGACCTCATAAGACTTTCAGGGCTTGAACCGGGTAAGGATATAAAGATTGAGTTCACGGGTATACGCCCGGGGGAAAAGCTCTTCGAGGACCTCTTTACGAGCGATGAGAAGCTTCTTGTAACTAAGCACGAACGGATTTTTGTCGCCAGGGATTCATCTGCTTTCGACGGAGACCTTGAGCAGTTCTTCCGGACCTGCCGGGAGATGGCAGCTGCAGGGGAAAAGGGCGGGAACGCCTTCGTAAACTGGATAAAGGGGCTTTCAAACTATAACGCGAGGCAGGAGAATTAAAAGTAGCGGCTATATCCCAAGGGGGTCGATATGAATGGCGGATCCCGCAAAGGATTTTACTCACTCTATCGATCTTACCCAATATTGCTCTACATTTCAGAACAGTAGCTCCGGTATGGACAGGTGGTGTGAGCCTCAGTAAGGTAGATCGCCTCCACGAGACGGCCATCATCAGCAGTCAGCGCTCATGGCTAGAGGTGTTTGTGCGTGGGGTTGGCGGTCAGGTGAGAGGACCCTACCGGGAATGAACGTAGCGAGCGGCTTCGATAAAGAGAGATACGGGAAGACCGAAGCAACAGATGAACGAGTCCGCCTGTACGAAGCCGGCCTGTGCGATGTCTCCCAGATTTTCGGGGCTACCGGCTGGCGGCGGCGCTTCCGATTGGCTATTCAGGACCGTATGAGCCTTGACACTTCTGTTCCGTCGAGAATTCAGGCCGGGCGTTCCTATACTCCGGATTTCGCAAGGCAATCCAACGAAGTAAGCCTGGTAACGGTTTAGATGAGGTAGCTATTCACCTATTTGGTGAAGGCCATGAGAGAGCAAAAAGTGATAAATAGGACCCTGTTGCCCAGAGATGTGGACGTAATGAGCACTTCATTGCGATTTACGTTGTGAAATACATATGGCGACACGAATGCGGGATTGAAAGAAATGTAGAGGGGTGCGGGTATGGAAAAGTGGGGCCTAGATGAAGTGGTCGATGTATTGCGCGGACTTTATGATAGTGAAATCATCGTTGAGCTGTACTATATAGAGTGGACGGATCATGGGGAGGTGCTTGAGAAGATATTAATTACACGCACATTAATATGCCTTGACGAGGTTGCAATAGACTATAAACCAGGGGAAACTTCAACGGGTAATATTATCGAATTTCCTTACATCACATTGTTTGGCGAGATTATTGAGACCAGTAAAGGAACAACAACTACAGAGATAACTATCCCTATTGATGATGAGGACATGGTTGGAGTGGATATCGACCAGGATGGAGAACTTGATATATCGACAGGCCCTTTTTGGGAGTTTCATATAATCCCTACGCGCGAACCTCTCAGGCATCGCATCAGCGATTTAATCGATAAGGCCAACAAGCTACGGGAGCAAGGATTCGATGCTTAATAGGACATCGTCAAGCTGATCAGGACGAAATGGCAAGAAAGTAGGATCTTACAGCCTGCTAGCGAAGGATCTTTCTAATCTCCTAAAGGATAAGGATTCACTTGTTGGAGGTTTGAGGGGAACGTTGTCCCTTTGTAAAGGTTGAACTGATCCATGTGGGATGAATGATGCCGTGAAAACAGCAAATTAGCTCTAACCGACCTTCCCTGGCAGAAGCATGAACATTCTCATCCCATACACTCTCGTGGGTCTGAATATGAACGTGTCCGCGCCCTCCGCGCTGCTTCGACAACTTGGTGAGTACCTTTCTTGCTATAGAATCTCGACTTCTCATGGGCTGGTGTTCAACCGTATCAGGAGGACGGACAAGGCCTTGGGAGCCTTTTTGAAGGCGAAGGGGGTCTGATTAGCAGGTCGCCGCAAATCCCGTCATATCCGGATCTACGTGAGTGCATTCTCGAGACTGTCAACTGGGTCGAGCATGGTTGTGAGCGGATCGAGTTGGACGTATGGTATGTCGAACATTGGTCGCTATGGCCGGATTTCTATATTTTTAGGAAGAAATCGGCCTTTACTTGGAGATGACATCCAGGGAAGGCCTGGCTGATCTTAATCTTATCTTTTGATAACCTATTGCATATCACATTAACTTATAATATCTTATAAGGGGGCGGCGTGAGTGGGCCTCCGGGATGCCTATCTTCGTAGCGCTGCAAAAAGACGAATCTATACTATCAGCAGTCATGCCTTCCAAAGAATGGGCGAAAGGGCTATAACTGAAGAAGATATAGAAAAATGCGGCCTGGAGGGACAGGTCCTTGAGGAGCAAGATCATGAAGGGGATGTCAAGCTTCTTGTGCAGGGAATTGATAGTGAAGGCGAGTTCTTCTATATGGTGGTTGCCTTAGCTTATCCGCGCCCAGTTATAGTCACTGTCTGTCGTTTCCGAGAGGAAGCATGGGAGGACTTGGGCTCCACCAAAAAGAGAAAACGCTAGGCCATATTGAGATTGAGATGGGGGCGAGCCTATGAAATGCTATGTGTGCGGCGGGGAAATGAGGCGGACAAAGAAAGATGTGGAGGCAAACTGGAAGGGGCGACAGGTAGTCTTTCGTGGTATGGAGCCCTGGGTGTGTCAATCATGCGGTGAGGAGGTATATGAGCCAGATGATGTCCGGCTTATGCAGAGCCTTATCCGCGGCACTATGTCCCTCGAAGATTATCCTCAGATTATGAATGTTGAGGAGGTAGCCGACCTTCTGCGAGTAAGTAGTCAAACCGTTTATAATCTGGCTCGCGCTGGGAAGCTGCCAGCAGTTAAGGTAGGGCGTGAGTGGAGATTCGACCGCGAAAAGGTCCTGGAGGCGCTTAGCCGTAATACCTCTAAGGAGGATGCACCAACCGGAGAAAAAACGGTAGGGCTAGCCGCCCGGGGTGGTAGCCCCAAGGGCATTTCAGAAAGGGACCAGGAGATAATCAGAAAACATCTAGCAGAAATGAGTCTGGGTTAAGGGGGTGGACAAGTGGCTCTATCTCCTTCCCAATATGCCAGGAATCTCCGGTTCGAGCTTAAACTGTCTGGCCCTGTTGATGTTATGGCCGTGGCGAAAAGGCTTGACATCATGGTATTTGAAGAAGATCTCAGCGGTTTTGAGGGTTGCCTACTTCGGGCCAACGGGAACGTCCGAATTCTGGTGAGTTCCTCAGTTTCCTATCAAACCCGCAAGCATTTCACTATAGCTCACGAGTTCGGCCATTTCTATATGCCCCATCACCAGAGGGACATATTCTCATGTAAAGCCGAGGATATTGCCTCTTACCAAGGTAATGCGGAACAAGAGAACGAGGCTAATGAGTTCGCTGCCGAATTCCTTTTGCCGGCGAATGAAATCGAAGGGCACCTGAGATCGAGCCCAGATATGGCCATAATCCGCGAACTCAGTGAAAAATATGGTACTTCCCTGACGGCAACAGCGATACAGGTTGTGAAGACTACCTCTGAGCCTGTAACAGTGGTTCTTTCGGAATTAGGCGAGGTAAGATGGTTTGTGCGCTCTAAGAGCTTCCCGTTTCACATCAGGAGGGGCCGGCTTCACGAATGGACCTATGCATCCGATTATTTTAGCGGTAAAGAGCTCCCTGAAGCAGCACAAGATGTATTGGCGATCGCCTGGTGTGATGGTGTTCCACGAGATAGACTGATCATTGAGGAATCAGTTGCCTTTGGTCATCTGGGAATGGTAATGAGCATACTTCGAATTCCTGTAGATGAAACCATACTCGAAGAGGAATAGTTAAAGCTTCGGGAGTGCGATTTGCACATGTCAAAAGGCTATTTTCTTCCCTCCCGCCCGCAAACCCGCCGCCCGGTCCCCCTACGAGGGTACTCGCTGACAACAGAAGTTTCCACCGGTCGCCGAGAAGCATGCATGCCCCTGCGTTCAGGACGGCGCTGCGATCAATGAGGTTTGCGAGTACCGAGCCTAAGACGGATGTGAATTCGTCGTGCTGATATGTTAGCTGGTGAATGCATAGTGGCGAGCCAGGTAAGTGCGGTCGCCTGCGAGCCACGATACGTAATTGTAGGAATCTTCAACGACCGGTAGATGATCTATCGTAATGGGGATGAAAGGGAAGCGATACACTCCCTAAGCAGCCATAGATCCTATACCATATAGAGTATGGTGCCCTGCGGAAATGTCTTTTCAATCTGGGCGTGAAAGAACTCCTGGAGTTCTGCTGTGTCCAGGACGCAAGAGAGAAGTCGCTTTCTATATCTGGTAGAGGCGGCTATCCCGGACTTCACCAGCGCCGGCCCGTCCGCGACGCTCAACTATATGGGTTAGAACTCGACTTTGCTGTGATTCCAGACCAGTGGTTTAGAAAACTGGCTCCCAGTCCGAGTACCATGCGAGAGCTGTAAACGGTGCCGGCTGCTGCCACCACGGGCGAGGTGCTACCGGCAGGACTTGACAATATTCTATCTTTCGCTATGATAATTGTATACATTTTTATCATCATAATGTGGATACTGTTCATGAGAGTGCAGATTCTAGCGCTGGGGCCGCGCGTTCCCAGGACTTGATTGATCCCGGTGGTGTGTTCGGGAGGTGTATCTCAATGGACCTCTGGAAGAATAATCTCGATGTTTTCCGCGAGCAGAACCCATGGTGGGTGTCGGGAGCGGTTCCTGTTGACCTGGTCGGGTCCGTCCGCAGGTTGTACTATGACCATATCGCAGAGCACCTCGCCACCCAGCGGGAAGTCCTCCTTCTCGAGGGTCCCCGCCGTGTCGGTAAAACCACCCTCATCTACCAGGCAATCGCCCATCTTCTGGCGTCCGCAACACCGCCCAGCCGCATCCTGTATGTGTCCGTAGACGACCCATATCTCAACAGGGGGACTCTTTTCAAGGACATACAAGACTACTTCGAGCACTTCGCGGCGAAGCGGGACCTCCGTGGCGCTGAGGGAACATTCTACGTGTTCCTTGACGAGGTGACAGCCCTGGATGACTGGGAGCTTTATGTAAAGCGCTACTATGACCTGAAGTATCCACTCCGGTTCGTGTGCACGAGCTCGGCTGCGGCGTTCTTGAAAAAGCGCTCACGCGAGAGTCTGGCCGGACGGATATCCGCGGTCCAGGTCTATCCATTCTGCCTGTCTGAGGCCGCCAGTCTGAGGGGAATGGGGTCGAAGCTTGCTGAGGCACATGCATTGATTCGCGAGACCTGGGCGTCGTTTTACAAGCACCTTGATGTAACGCGACTCCATGCCGGACTGCAAGAGGTGGAGAAGGAGTTTGGGACGCTCCTTTTGGATGAGCTGCCGCTGAGGCTCTACCTCCTTGAGGGTGGCTTTCCCGAGTATATACTTGCCAAGTCGCCACGCTACAAGGACCATTACTTCCTGGAGAGTGTTGTGGACAGGACGCTCTTTCATGATATCGGGCCGGTTTTTGGCGCGACGGACTTGCACCTCCTGCAAAGGCTGTTTTTATATGCCAACAACCAGAGCGGCGCCCTCCTGAACGTTTCAGAGGCATCCAGGAACCTGGGAGCACCGTATTCGACAGTAGCCGGCTACCTTCGCTCCTTAAGCTCGGCTGGGCTGCTGTATCTTCTGTCGAAATTCGCAACCTCTGTGGAGGCTGAAGCGCGGTCCATCGAGCGCGTATACGCCATTGACCCGGGGCTTTACCTTTCACTCGCGCGCGTCGAGCCGACCGATCTGGACCAGACGGGTGGGTGGGGACGCCTCGCAGAGATCTGCGTGTTTGGCGAATTCAAGCGTCATGATCTGCGAGACATTCGTTATTGGAGGGACCGGGAGCGCGAGGTTGACTTCGTCGTGGATTGCGCTGGCGCCCTGCTGGCTATTGACGTGAAGTTCAGGGACGATCCCCTCGACCCACGCGGACTTCGCGGTCTCGAACAATTTACCCGCAGGTTCTCGCCGGCAGTCCGTATCATTGTGAGCAAGGATACGCACCGTCTTTGCGATGACCGGACGCTCGTGGTGCCGCTGCGACTTTTCCTGGGCTAGGAGATTGATCGAGAACTCCCTATGGATTTCGATTGCCTCGGTCAGACTCAGAAATCCGAGATATGGATGCAGATATTGTAAGTAATTCGGCATCCTTAAGGATGGGGGCAGTAGTTTAGCGGCCCCGAGTGAGATAGCATATGGTCGCCAGGGACAGTCACGCATCCACAGGTATGCGGACAATAGCATATTCCCGGCTCGCTGAAGATATTGATAGCTATCAGCATTGTCAACGGCGGATAGTGTTGGCCATCGGCATTGTTCGCTGAAGATGATGCTGGCCACCAGCACTGTCTATGGCGGATAGTGCCGGCTATTAGCATTATTCTCCGATGACATTGCTGTCCACCAGCATTGTTTCGGGCAGATAGTGCTGTCCACCAGCACAGTCCTCTCGAGACAATGCTAACCATCGGCATCATCTTTAACGGACAGTGCTAACTGTCAGCATCGTCTTCGGCGAACAGTGCTAATCGGCAGCATTATTTCCGATAAACAGTTCTAACCATCAGCACCGTTAATCTGTCACATGGAGTTTCAAAGCTCGGATGATCCAAGGATACTGTCAAGAATGCTGAGGTATGCGATAGAGATCCGTGATGCCCAGGGGGATTTCCCATATCAGGTTCTCCTTTACCTGGGTGATCGTCCAACCAATATGGAAAGCTGTATTATGTGCAAACGGGGAGATTTTGGAGGGATCGATTACTCACATAGACTGGTGGATATTGGTTTACTCACACGGGAATCACTCAAGTCAGCGGGGGTACCTGAATTATATGGGCTCTTGCCTCTTGCAGAAAGATCGACTCGGATGAAGGAGTCAGAGGGTTTTCTGAAGGATTGTGTAAATGATATTGTTAGCAGCCCTATAAGTGTTGAGGCAAAACAACAGATTCTTGTTCGAGCAGAGATTTTGGCAGGGTTAACGTTTGATGGGGAGACCATTGAGAGGATTTTCAGGGAGGTGGAGACTATGTTCGACATCGAGCGGTCGGCTGGGTACCAGCGGATTCTCAAAAAAGGCATCGAGCAGGGCAAGATAGAGGGCAAAATAGAAGGCAAGATAGAAGGCAAGAAGGAGTTGGCGATAGATGTAGCGATGAAACTGCTCAGGAGGAAATTCAAGCGGATTCCTTCTGGATATCTTGAGAGGATTAAATCTCAGGAATTATCCACTCTTGAGAGGATCACGGAAAACATATTCGACATCGAAAAGCCGGAAGACCTCGATCGGTATCTTTCGTAGAGCTTATCCGAATTCTATAACCTTGGTGAGGGTAGGAGAGTGCCCTGGGGTGCTCCAGGGCGTTTTTTAGGAATCTGGACTCACAGATACCCAAGACCGCAGCGCCGGGGCCGCAGGCGAGCTACCTTGTACAGCTTGCCTGGTCTAGGCTTCCAGCGAGAGGCTCACCGAATCCGCATCCTTCGTGCCATGTGACCGGGCCCCCGATAAGAAAGCAAACCTCAAATCAAGGGGAAGACTGCCACACTGTCTTGACACGTACGTTGTGCGGAACTTGGCTGGAGTGCCTTGGAATATGTGGTATAATAGCAACGGGAGGTTCACCCGGGGAGTGGGGTAAGATAGATCATGGCGCTAAGGTTAGAATTGATTGTTATAAATCCACGCGGGAAAGCCCGTGGTCTTAGCCGCGGGAGGACGTCAGTTTTGTATTTCGAGTCATTTTGTTAGGTTGCCACAAGGGAGTCAGTGCGGAGGTGGGATACCATGGAGCGTATAGAGCTACGTATACCACATGCTCTGAATATGCTGCCTAATAAAGAAAAGGGCATTTTCTCGAGGGCGATAGCATCTTCAGCCAAGCTGAGGATGGCAACCCTGGAGAAGAGGCTGAAGGATGCGCAAACCATGTTGCAGAGATTCGAGAATAAGTATGGCAAGTCTTATCGGGATTTCGAAAGCAGCTTCCCTGACGATGCCGATATGGAGATCCACGAGGATCTTGTGGAATGGGCCTTCTGGGATCGTGTGGCGGAGGATTGCTCTGCGGCCATAAATGGTTATAGACTTCTGACAGGTCGATGAGGGAGACTGCCAGATGGAATCTATTGAGGATTTGCTTACTGAATTTGGCGATATTGTATCGGATATAGATGTTGATTCGATTTCCACTGACAAAGATGACTATAGGCATATTAAAGTCATACTTAGGTTTATTGACGGAAGTAGCCTGAGGATAAGTGAATTTGCCACCCCCGGTAAAAACCCCATTAGGTATAGCTACTATTGGCTAGATAGCTGCAGTAACCTGATTATTGGCTGGGATAATGCGCCTCACCACAGGAGTATCTCGACATTCCCGCATCACCAGCATGTTCGTCACTAGAATAATGTGTCACCATCGGAGAAGCGGAACCTCAAGGATGTTTTGTATGAGATCCGGAGCCGCATAGGGGGAGAGGTCGACGGGTGTTGACGTAGTGCCTACCAATGCTATACCATATAGAGTATGGTGCCCTGCGGAAATGTCTTTTCAATCCGGGCGTGAAAGAACTCCCGGAGCTCCGCCATTAAATCGTCAGGATAGACATATTTACCATACCCGAATTGTCCGTACTTGAATCTGCGTTCCTTTTCGTCCAGCGGAACCTCTGTGCCGGGATATGCTTGCTGAATGATTCCCTTTGATCTTGTGGTGAAACGGTGAGTTATGAGTTCAAAAGTAACGGGGGTATCGCCCGGTATATACTCCTTTACTGTATCCAGCAGTCTTCCGTATTCCTCGCGCCACCCGCGAAACGCAAAGATGGGCCCGATTAGGAACCCGAGGGGGTATCCCGCTTCTAGTACCTTCTTGGCCGCCTCCAGCCTGAATCGGAGCCGCGGCGCTCCGGTTTCGAATCTCTTGATTACGGATTCACAGTTGATGCTAAACCTGATCTCGGTTTTTCCTCTGTGGTCGGCGCCTAACAGGCCGTCGATATCGGTATATTTAGTTACAAACCGGAACCTCGCATCATTCAGGAAAGCAAAGAATTTGACTGCCTTTTGTATGGAGCCCGTCCAGCTTTCCACAGAGATAGGGTCCGACGTAGCAGCGCCTTCAAATATCGTCGTTTCTGGTCGGCGTTCATCTACATACTCCCCGGCCCGATTCAGGATATCGTCGACGTTTACATAGACCTTAATATAGGGCCTTCTTCCAAGATTAGTATTGAGATAGCAGTACTGGCACAATCCAGGGCACCCGGAGGTCAATGGCAATTGGTAATGGGCAGATGGTTTGCAGGTCTGAAACTCCCGTCCCTGCCAGACTAGTACCACTATTGTCCGTTTGGCCGCTAAGAAACCCTCTCTGAATGTTTCATGCGAGGATACAGGGATCCTCTTTTCATAGACCAGCGTTCTTATCCCTCCGGCTTCGAACCGCTTCATGAGTTCGTTTCCCAGAGGATAAGAAAGGGCATTTCTCTGAATTAACGCCAGCTTCGGGATAAAAGGACTCATAACTATCACCCAATATACTATTTTGTCCAGGGCGCAAAGGAGAAATCGCTTCCCGTATTATATGGTGGAATACTAGACCCTTTGCGCCGCGGAAATCACCACAGGTTGCGAACTTCAACGTCACTGAAGGGATGTTCAAGACTATGGGAAATTCGCTGCCAAACTGATCAAACGACAAAGGAAAAGATCCTGGGATGGCGAAGATATAAGAAATTCATGAACCTAAAGGTGGAGGCGGCTATCCTGGACTTCACCAGCGCTGGCCTGTTCATGATGCTCAACTATAAAAATAACGTATCTTCCGGTGGGCAGGCAAACCGGCAGAAGAGAATACTCAGAATTGGCAAGCCAGAAGGGAGGCAGGCGGCTCTCCTCCCCGTCCTTACCGCCGGGGTCTCCAGTCCGCAGATTCCGTGATGAAGAGTCAGATCGAAATGGCATACAATGAGCTGATCCGGAGATTTATTTCCTGGGCCTGTAGCCGTGAGGATATCCGGACCGTTTTTATCGTTGGATCCCGGGCACGGGTAGATCATCCTGCTGACGAATGGTCGGATCTTGACTTAGTTATCGTCACGAGAGATCCAGAATACATTTTGTCCTCATCGGAATGGTTGAAAGAGATAGGCGAATCATGGATATCCTTCATCGAAGGCACTGCTGTGGGAGAAGGTAATGAGCGTCGCGTCCTATTTGAACATGGATTAGATGTAGACTTTGCTGTGATTCCAGACCAGCGGTTTAGAAAACTGGCTTCTAGTCCCGAGGTTGGAGATATATTTCAGCGTGGAATTCATGTGCTGCTGGATAAAGATAACCTCACGGTCGATTCGCCTTCTTCATCCGGAAAGGCTCCGGACATACCTTCATCTTTTCCACCGTCAGAAAGGGACTTCGTTAATCTCATAAACGACTTTTGGTACCACGCGGTGTGGACTGCGAAGAAGTTGTTGCGAGGGGAATTGTGGACGGCGGTATTCTGCCTGAATTGTTATATGCATAGTAAAGTGTTGCGTGTCTTGGAATGCCATGCAAGAGCCGTAAACGGTGCCGGCTATGATACCTGGCACAGGGGGCGTTTTCTTGAGGAGTGGGCGGATAGGCGCGCTCTGGAGGGATTACGGAGTTCTTTTGCCTATTATGATGAAGATGATGCCTGGCGTGCATTGATATCTATTATGGATCTATTCCGGTGGCTGGCTGTTGAGACCGCTGGAAGACTGGGTTTCCACTACCCGGTGTTTGAAGATGAGCGGGCGACGGAGTGGGTAAAAAGTCATTTGTTTCCCTGATAGTTATCGATTCCGGGCCCCGATGGCATCGCTGACACCGGAGAGAGTGGAAACTGGGTAAATGAGATTACCCCGGCCGGAGCCGGGGCAATGATAAGGTGAATCTGATTGGCTCGGATACAATCACGCATCCTCAAGGACGCGGACGCTGGCATACCTTATATGGTTCATGGCAGGGGAGCGACCATGCCTTCATTCTCCGGCGGACAGTGTTAGCTACTAACACTATTCCCGACTCCCGGCGGATAATGCTGGCCACTAGCATTGTCTGCGGTGGATAGTGCTGACCGCCAGCGCTGTTCCCTGGGGATAATGCTGGCCATTAACATCGTCCTCAACGTACAGTGCTAACCGCCAGCATCGTCCCCGGCGAACAGTGCTAACCGTTAACCCTATTCCGGATGGACGATGCTAATCATTAGCATTGTCCCCGTCGGACGGTGCTAAGTATCAGCACCATCATCGCCGCATGGTGCTGGCCACCAGCACTATCCCCGCTGCGTAGTGCTGGCCGCGAGCATTGCCCCGCTGGATAGTGCTGGCTACTGACACCGTTCCTGGCTGAAAGGCTGTGGATGCACTGGAGCTGATGCCGCCCGTTCTATTCCTCAGTTCGAAAGCGGCCGCCATCTCCAACAAGTCGAGGGTGGCCACTATCCCCAGCAAGTTTCTCTCGCCGAGGACCTTCAACATAGCCGACAAATGTGGATTTGACGGAGTATATTTAAGGTAGGCACCCATGCCGGTTTAACCAGCATCACCAGGGGGATGAAAACCGTCGCGCATATTTCAGGTTAGTCCCCCATGCCGGTCTAGCTGGCACCATCAGAGGCACCAGATTTGACGACATGGCGAGGGTCGTGGATATGACGCACTTGTGGACTTATGGATAACCCCTTCAGGGTTACCCACAGGGTCCACAACTGCTTGGACAACGCTTCGCGTTGCCCACATATCCACAACTCCGGAGGCTACATTGGTTTATAGATCTACAATGTCAATCTTAGAAGTTGCCTCGGGCAGGGAGGGCATGCATAAAAGGGCGCGGCCGTAGTATGCCCGGGCATTGCTTCAACTTCGGAGTTGGATATCTATAATTCATGGAGAACGGAGATAGGGCGAGACCGAGAAACCCGGCTTCAAGAGATTGAGATAGGGGTGGAGAGGTTGCTCAAATGGACCAGTGATCTTTCCACCGCGACATCGGAGTAATCAATGATCAGCACAGGGAGCTTTTCAAAAGGGTCAATAGTCTGATCTCATCTGTTGGCCAGGGTAAGGGGAAAGATTGGATAGCCGCGGTAGTTCCCCCATGGCGGTCTCCGGCCGTCGCCATCGAGAGGATGAAAATGGCAGCTGCCGGCTATTGTCAAGGTAGGCTTTCCCAGTGGCTATGTTGTAATGCATTTTGGCACTGATGAGTAGTATATTGGCAGTAGTATATCCCCCATCCATCTGTGGCGCAACATCAAGACAAGTATTGGTCGAGGTCTTCTAGCTTCTCGATCTCGAATATGTTCTCTGCAATCGTCTCAAGGGTAAACACATCCTGAGATTTGATTTTCTCAAGATATTCGGGTGGAAGCTTCTTAAACTTCTTACGAAGCTGCCGCAAAGTGAGTTCAGAAAGAGCTTCCCTCTTGCCTTTCTCTATACCCTTTTCTATACCCTTCTCTATACCTTTCTCTATACCCTCTTCCAGGATCAATTGATATCCGGCAGATTGTCTGATGTCAAACATATCCACTACCTCCCTGAAAATCCTCTCGATAATCACCTTACCAAATGCCAACCCAGCGAAAATCTCCGCCATAACCAGGGTCTTCTGTTTTTCCTCAAGCCCCATGGGACTGTTTATAATGTCATCCACACATTCCTTCAAAAACTCATCCGGCTTTTCCCTGCGAGTCTTCCTTTCAGCCAAAGGCAAGAGCGCATATACCTCTGGTATGCCTGCAGATTTAAGAGATTCCCGGGTTAGTGCACCAATATCCACAATCTTATACCGGTAATTTAGCCCGCCGAGATTTCCCCGGTCGCACGCAATGTTGTCTTTCATATGGGGCGGATAAGACCCAAGGTAGAGTAAAATCTGATACGGGAAGTCCCCGTATGAGTCATAGATTTCAGTCGCATACCGGAGCATCCTCACCTGCATTTTTGGGTCGTCTGTCGTTTGAAACTCCATATGACAAATGGCAGGCTCATTTCCACTTAAGCCCCTCACGACCAGGTCAGAGGACTTCATCTCGATCCGGTTAAACTCCACATTGAGAGGCCGGACATCCTCCAGAGTTATCCCGCCAAAATATTCTATTAATCCTTCCTCGCTGCCTGAGAATAAATTCTTGATGGTTACATCGTATTTCTGTCCCGTCTGTTCCGGCAAATTAACCCCTCCCGACCTGGTTCTAGTTTTAGTTTACCACATTTATGCAGGACTCTCAATCGGCATTGAGTAGCTGGCAGGGTTACATCAAAGCCGCGCCGGGAATCCTAGTGGGACCTTCCTAGTTAGTGCACAGACAAAAGCGAGAATCCAGGTACCGCAAAGGTTTCCGACCTTGTACTCCTGTTACTAACTGGCTAGCCGGTGCATCGCCTCCAGATTGAGAGGTTGGGCAAGCATGCATTATTGCGCCTCATTTTTTGGTCCGAATAAGCGGAAGAAATCAATTACCTTATTATTGCTATCTGTGGCGAGTGAAATTCCAACAAGAGCAACCACATACTGCCGGTAGATGGTTTTGAACCTGATTTTCCATGAGGTCGCCCATATCGTCCACGGGCGCGGAGCCTAGCTCCAGGTGCTGCCGCGTGTCGGCAGATAGGAAAGCCGATAGCATGCTGGATTGTGCCCTTGACTATTTGCTTCTTTTGTCTTACTCTAAAGTAAGAGGATGGGGAGGTGGTCAGCGTGGAAGGCACGTACGTATCATCGAAGGGGCAGGTTGTCATACCAAAGGCGGTCAGAGATGCAGCGGGCCTTAGAGTCGGAACAAGACTCAAAGTTACTCTGAAAGAGGACGGGATATTGCTGACTCCCGTGCGTGCGGAGACTGCCGATGTCCTGTATGGCCGTTTTAGGGGCCAGGATTTAATTGCCGATCTGGAAGCTGAACATCGGGCTGAGGTTCGACGGGATTCCGAGATTGGGGCTCCGCGAAAGGCATCCGGAAGGTCGACCAACACAAAGGGGGCCCGAAAACCTTGACCCTACATCGAGTTACCCTTGATTCCTGGGCCATCCTGGCATGGCTCCAAGGTGAACCTTCAGGCAGCATAGTGAGAGACCTTTTGATGTGGCGCATGGGACATGCCTCAGCTAGTGAGTCCCTTGAATCCATATTCCAGCGGGCCGGTGGGCCTCCAGAGGTATTTCTCAATATCATAAACCTTGGAGAGGTGTTTTATATCCTGGGGAGAAAGCTCGGGGAGCGGACCGCTTTCGAAACAATACGGCAGGTTCAAGCTATGCCTTTAGAGATCGTTCCAGCCGATGATAAGACAGTCTTTGATGCTGCGCGCATAAAGGTCAGAAACCGTGTATCATATGCTGATGCATTCGCCATAGTTACCGCCAAAAAGAAGGGTGCCATACTTTTGACAGGTGATCCTGAAATGCGGGATGTGGCAGATGTCAAGGTTCATTATATGCGGGGAGCGTAAGCAAGGCCACTTAGGCTTCATGTCAAGGATCGTCGAAGGAACACATCGAGACTCATGGAAAGGGTAATTGCGATATTCGTTGAATAATGCTAGTGGCCATGGGTGTAGTGATTGGGCCATGTCTTGCGGAAGGAATTTGCGCATGCCAATGTCCTTTTCGTAGAACATAATGCTTAACCTCCCGCGGGATATTCTTCCCGAAGGGGCCAGGCCAGGCGATGTTCTATCTATTATCGTCAGAGTTGATGAGGCGGCGACAAAGGAGAGGACAAGGCGGTCATAGAGACTCCTTGTACAGCCCGCCTGGTCTAGGCTTCCAGCGAGAGGCTCACCGAATCCGCATCCTTCGTGCCATGTGACCGGGCCCCCAATAGGAAAGCAAACCTCAAATCAAGGGAAAGACTGCCACACTGTTCTTGACACGTACTCCGTTTTTCATTTTGTAAAGCTGGCCGCGCGCAAGTTCTTTGGGCATAAGCCGGTATGGATCGGCGCCGATCAGGTTCAGGTAGCTACCACCGAAAAGCTTCTTGTCGACTGTCTCAATTTTCCCTAGTACGCCAGGGGGATCAGAGAGGTTGCCAAGCTACTGTGGCATGGCAGGCAAACTCACGTCCAGGCGGAAAAGGGCCTACCTGAGCGCTCTGTCGAGCACGACTATTGCCTAAGTAGTAGACAGGATTATCTCGATCCGTGGCGAATGAAATTGTAACAAGAGCAACCACATGCTACCGGTAGATGGTTTTGAAACAGCCTGGGAGAATAAAATATGGTGTGGATATCAAGTTCTCTTGACTATCATAGTCACGCCGAAGAGGATGATTTATGCTTTGGTTAGGTGGTAGCCATGGTTGAGCATGGGTTGCGAATGAGCACAGAAGGCGAAGAAGTAAGAGATGGGGTACCCCTCTCTGGTTGCGAATGTTTTTAAGGGTGTGCAGGAAACCCTCTGTTACATCGCGATGGCAGAGTTACGATATAATGGGCGGAGAAAGGTACGCGTACCGAGCGGGATTCTGGACTAATACCGGTTGATCAGGGTTACGGAACACAACAGCGTCTATACTGCCGATATTGCACCGGCAAGGCCCAGGCACATGCGTTTGCCGCTGGAGCGCCGGATTACCGGTCAGCCAGATCATCGGGTCACCGGCCCACTGGACCACTGGGTCACCAGCCGGGGCTGAGAGATAAGAAATGAGTCGATATAATAGAAATGATAGGGGGACGGGCGATTTGCTCAAATGGACTGAAGATCTTTCTACCGGTGTCGGTGTCATCGATGACCAGCACAAAGAGCTTTTTAAGAGAGTCAACAGCCTGCTTTCATCCATGAGTCAGGGAAAGGGGAAGGAACAGATAGGCGAGGTGCTGGGTTTTCTTAGTGATTACGTGGTGACGCACTTCGGCACTGAAGAAAAATCCATGGAATCCAATGGATATCCGGGGCTTAAAGCGCATAAAGGCGAACACACTTCGTATATCGAGAAGCTTTCAGGCCTCCGGAAGCGGTTCGACCGGGAAGGGCAGAATTCCCTTCTCGCCATTGAATCCCAGCGCCTTCTCGTAGATTGGTGGTTGAATCACATCGGCAAGACCGACAAGGCCCTGGGCGCGTTTTTGAAGGCGAAGGGGATCTGAGGTGCCCAGGTGCACCGATGCCCAGATGCTTGGGCGCCCAGCTACTCGGATGTCCGAGAGGCCTGGATGTCCGGGATGCCTTATTTAGAGTCCTTCTCTAAAAGATTTACACCATGCCATGTTGTATGCTCCCTGTTATACGATATGGTTAAGAAAGAAAGGTTGGAGCGGAAGGTGGGGAAAGGGTTCTACACCTATGGTGCGTGATTGAAGGGGCCGAGATGGCTGGCAGAGTAACCGGGCAGGTTGATGATAGATATCAACCTGCGCCCGGCCGGATCATCGCAAAGACACGGTAATGATAACGGGACCGCCCTAAGCGCAGCCAGCAGTAAACAGTTATCGGCGGCCCCCGTAACATGATGGTAGATGAATACAGAAATAGACCCAGTTATCCCGCAGCGCTAGGAGTCTTGGTCCTGAGTAGCCGCGGCTTCCACAACTGATTCAGATCGTAAACCCATGGCGCCTTCGAAGGCCTTCCTCCATTTTGTCGGCACATCTACTATGTTATTCCACTTACGACAGATTTGATACACATTGAATGGTTTATCATGAGCTGGAGGTTCATATCCTAATGCGTTCTCTAGGCATTCCTCCAGGACAAATATCCTGGAAGGATCGCCCACGCTGGCTACAATGGATTTATTCAATTCATATGCTTTTGTGTCTGAGCGTCCCGGTCGTGTATAACGGTAAAGGGGATATTTAGAGCATCTAGATACCTCGCCAGAGAGATTATAGTGGCTTTGCCCCGTGTACGGATGACTTGTACCGTCGATTTGATCGCGTTACGTTTTTCACACCTAACTCCGATGGGAGGGGGCCATTACATGTTCGCTTGATGAACCAGGGGCTTTTGTGAAGCATTATGTTTGATGGGTGCACGCGATCACGATCATACGCATGCCTTACCTTAAAGCAATGAGAGCATTCAAGACTGTGATCCGGACTTCGGTAGCATCGAGGGTTTCCGTCGGGTACCAAATCAAGGGAAAATCCTGAAGCGCTGACTGCATTCGGTATAGACAATACAGCCTCGCCGTGGAGAATCTGGAGAGAAAAGGGGGCTGATCTCAGTAGAACTCAGTTTATTCGGGTATGAGGCAGAACCAAGCACCATAGATTGGTCGATGTTTTGTGACGAGCGAAAGATTGCCAATAACAAGTATTCGCCGCGTGAGGAATGCATCTGTATCTGCACGATACTACCTATTCCTTACCGGCATTTTGAGGAAGTCCTGCAAAAGCCGCGGAAGGCAAGCGATCGGCATGAATATTAGCATGAGATTGCCTTCAAGAAGGTGGAAAACCCCTCTTGGCGACATCAAGGTGGGCGTATCCATGGATGAGGGGGCGCTAATTCAGCCCTACGCTCAGACGTTTTTTGTGGAGTATTTCGACAGCGTAATCCCGTAGGAGGCTTGCTTTTGAGGATCCGACATGGTATGATTTTGTTAGAATTATCTGCGACGTGATGCATGCCGCAGATATTTATAACAGGGTGGGTCGTATGGGGAAGTATGAAACAGCAAAGCGGATCTTTGAAGCTGGCGACAACATAGCTACAACGGGCGAAATGCTAAAGGAGGGCATTCACACCAGCTATATTGCAAATCTAGTCAAGACGAAACGGATCGCCCGTATCAAGCGTGGTGTATATGAGTGGATTGAAGACGGCCATAAGGATGATATCGAGATCATATTCCGGCTCCTTCCAGAGGCTATCCTCTGCATGGATAGCGCGCTGTATCACTACAGGTACACTGATCGAACTCCTGACAAATGGCACATTGCGGTTGACAAGCGAATCAATAGGCGGAAGGTCAAACTCGAATATCCCCCGATCAAAGCTTATTTCATTGAACCCCGCTGTCTCGAAATTGGCCTTACATGTTCCGAGGTAAATGGTATAAAGGTGCGCATCTATGACAGAGAGAGAACGATCTGCGATGTAATCCGACATTCAGCCAAGCTGGACGCAGAGACTGTGCGCATGGCAATTCAGGCTTACATTAGGGACGGGAGGAAGAATATACCGAAGCTCATGGAATGCGCGAGGATGTTCCGGATCCAAAGGAAGATCCATGATCTGATTGGAGTGTGGCTTTAATGCCGGACATTGCCCAATCGGTGATCGACAGGTTGAGGAGCAAGTCCAGGGCCTCTGGCAGGACCTTTCAACTAACCTTGCAGCTATTCTGCCAGGAGGAGTTTTTGAGGAGGCTGCAACGGTCAAGGCATTATGGCAATCTTATCCTCCAGGGTGGCCTGTTTCTATTACTCGCTGAGCGGCTTTACCGGCAGGCCCACTATGGATGTGGACTTTCTGGCCAAAAGGACGCCCACCGACCCGGTGATGATAGAGGGGATGGTGCGCGAGATAGTTGAGGCCAGCACAGGGTACGACTACATTAGTTTCGAAATCAAAGGCATTGAACCCATCACGGAGTTCAGGGAATATGGTGGAGTCAGGGTGAGTCTTGTCGGCTGTATCAAGAATACAAAAACGCCTTTTCATATCGACATAGGAATTGGGGATGTCATTGTGCCGAAGCCATCGGAAAGGTCCATCCCGACCCAGTTGGATGGATTTGAGGAGCCGATCATCCTGACATACTCGCTGGAGTCGACTGTAGCGGAGAAGCTAGATGCGACCATATCTCGAATGGAGCTAAACAGCAGGATGAAGGATTTCTACGATCTATATTATCTTGCGAGCACGTATAGTTTCGATGCCAGAATCCTCCAGGAGGCTATCTCCCAGCCTTTCGACAGCGCGATGGCGTAAATGGCCTGTTTTCGAGGATCCGATATGGCATAACTATTTCACTGGACGCTACACATAGAGGGGGCTTGATTCAATGTATATCATCGATCGGTTAGAGGGCGATTGGGCGGTTATTGAAGGACCAAAGAACATAATGCTTAACCTTCGGCGGGAGATTCTTTCCAAAGGGGCGAGGTCGAGCCCAGATAGGAGATAGATATCGTCAATCATTCGATACTTACCCAGTGGATGTAATCTCGCATCTATTGGTCATATACTCGGGTCGTCTAGTATAGTAAAATACCAATTGCAGGGACACTTATATCTTAAGAATGATCTGAAGTCCCCAAGTAGGTGATGAGCAGTGTTTGGCGAATCTCTAGGACAATTTAAGGCGCATCTCATTGGATCAGCCGTCCGGGAAGGCCGGATTGATGTCGAGGATCTGTTAGTGTTTGTGTCTTATTTGAAGACTGCCATCGAAAGGGTCGCCATAGTGCTCTCTGGAGCTCAAGCTAGCTTGACACGAGGGCGCCGACCTCAGGAAATCAAAAGGCAATGCCGGCTGCAGTTTTTGGGATTTGAGCCGGGTAGCGTGCAGTTGTCTTTCGGCCTGGCAACGCCGACCCAACTTCCATTTCCATTCTATGATAATTTAGGGGAACACGCTGTGAGAACTCTGCTGGAAGGTTTATCAGCATTCAAGGAAACGAACGATTCCATGCCTTTGGGATACGACATGGGTGTCCTACACGCCTGGATTGGGGTAGGGAAGATATTCAGCAGGGGGATTGACTGTGTGACATTTACCCTTTTGGGGACAGAGGCTCCAATAAGCTACGATTTTGATCCCCAGGTTTTCGAGAAAATCGAGGGCAAGATCCGATGTCCAATTCAAGGACAGGAGACACTTGTCGAGGGAAGATTGTTAATGGCCGATTTTAAGGAGTCCAATACTCGGTGCCGTATACATCCACCCGCGGGTGAACCTATAATGTGCTCTTTTGACGATGAAATCCGAGATGATGTACTGGCAGCATTAACCAAGCACGTTAGGGCAAGAGGTAAGGCCACTCTTGATGCCATAACAGGAAGAATAATGGATTTGGATCTTTCGGGTGTTGAAATAATTGAAGATGATGAAGCGGAGTCTATGGGTTTCTGGACTGTAGAGCCAGTCGAATCTCTTGCCAGAGCGCAGGGCTCTCCACTAAGCCCTCGATTCGATGACTTAAAGGGCCACTTTTGGCCAGAGGATGAGACTGTTGAGGAGTTCATCGAGTTTGTAAGGCATTTGAAATAGCTGGATGTCCGCAATGGAGGGTACTATGGGAAGTGTTGTTGTCGATACCGATGTAGTATCATATTTACTGAAATCGGACTCCCGGGCTGAAAGCTATCGTAAGATCCTCGATGGTCGCACGCTGCTTCTATCATTTATGACAGTGGCCGAGCTCTATCAATGGGCGTATTCACGTAATTGGGGAAGAGAGCGCATATTGAGCATGGAATCTGTGCTCCGGAATTATGTTATTGTGCCGTACAACTACCGAATTTGCCAGATATGGGCTAAGGTGATGACCCAGCGGAGGAAAGCGGGTTCGCAGATAAGCTGCAATGACGCATGGGTCGCGTCAACTGCGTTGCTTTACTCATGTCCTTTGATCACGAATAACAATAACGACTTCCAGGGCATAGACGGCCTTATTGTAATCTCAGCCTGACAAGCCCGTCGCAGGGGGTAGCGGTTCTTCCCATTCACTGGACTCATCTGTCCGAAAGGGCCTGATTGATAATGCCGGGCGTTATCAGATGGGCAGATGGTGCCCTGCACCACTCGCTGGAGGATCCACTTCCCATATCGTCCTTCGATACCGCATGCTCCTACGATCAAAGGCGGCTCAATGAGTAGACATAGAAGTGGTCGTCAAGACAATTATAGGCAAGCTTTGGAAGTCCATCCCAACACTCTATCTCCTCCCCCATGGTCGCGGTTCCTCCGTGGACTCTGACGTCTAGAATAGACCCTCTGCCAAGAACTGATATCTTCTCCATGATTATGACTTTAAACTTACGGAGACCCCAAGTAGGTCATCAAGGTCAGTCTCAAGACGTCGATAAGGTGGAAAGTATAGCGAGGGCATCCCGTACAAAAATTGTTCTGAGTCTTTGGCTACCTCTACTATATTCTAATCGCGCTTGGGGATGTCCATGAGTACCCTTCCCGAAGGTCGGTCCAAAATGGCCTAGTGACAGGCTCATCAGGCAGGCTCGCAGACTCGCCTACTTGTCGGCCACTAGATTGAAGAGATCCCCTTCCAAGCAGATATCTGCATACTCATGTCAAATATGGCATCCTATGGGAATGGCGTCCGTTCGCGCAGGTACCTTCGTAAGGGGAGGTGGGGACTTGATGAAGGCGACTTGCATCATACGACGTTTAGAGAGTGTGCCGGCAAGTTGGTGTGCGGGGTCTATAGGGTAGAGCTGTTGTGGAATCACAGCGACCTAATCAGACGATTTGATGGTATGCGCAGAACTCGTATACAGGAGGTGCAACCGTTGTGGCTCAACTCGAGAAAGAGGTCCTAAAGGGTAGAGTGTCCGAACTCATCGGGTATTGGGACGATGATGATCAGTACGTGGAGAAAGTCAATTCCTACAACCGCATGGACACGGACCTTGACGCCCGGTGATGACCCCCTGCCCGTGGGAGCACGAAGAGAGTTGCCGGTCTCGACCGGTGCCGGAAGGATTCGGCTCGTCAATCCCAGAGAATGGGACGGGCGGCTGGTTCGACCACGCCGCCCTGCTATGTCCTTGCGGTCGGTCCTAAATAAATATCCACCATCCACACTCTCCGCAATTGCCTTCTTCTCCTTGCTACAGATCTACGGTAGTTATATAATAATACCGTAGATTTGTATGTGCGAGGGATCAAAATGCTTTCGTCACAGAAACGTGCAGTAGCTGTGCTGCGTCAACATGCTGGCTTTGCGCAAACGCGTGATTTTGAACAAGCCGGGGTCGGACGATGGGTGCTTCCTGACCTTGTAAGAGCGGGCGTCATTGAGCGAGTCCGGCATGGCTTCTACCGGCTTCCGGACGTTCCTGCGCTGGATCATCGCGACATGGTCGAGGCATGCGCCATGGTACCACACGGGGTGGTCTTTCTTCTGTCAGCCCTTTCGTATTACGACCTGACAACTTACAATCCATGGCGTGTATCTCTCGCTGTTGGGAGTAAGGCTAAGGTAGTTCTGCCGCAATCGCCGCCAATTGAGCTGCACTACCTGAAGTCTCAGTATCATGAGCTTGGTGCGGTGGTTCTCGAACTCCCGGCGGGCCGGATACGAATCTACGACCGGGAGAAAACGGTGTGTGACTGTCTTCGCTATCGCAACCGGATCGGCCTTGATATTACTCTTGAGGGCCTCAAGAACTACCTCAAGTCTCCGTACAGGAATATCGATAAGCTCCTGAGGTACGCAGGGCAATGTCGAATAGAACATATTCTCCTTAGGTATCTGGAGGCCATGCTATGACCAGCGGACATAGGAATAAAGCCGCTTCCGTACGCGCCAGACTGACACGACTCGCGAGGCAGCATGGGCGCGAGGTGGATTCCATCTTTTTGCAGTACATGCAAGAAAGACTTCTCTTTCGGATCAGTAAATCGCAATACTCGAGTCACTTCGTGCTCAAAGGCGGAGTGTTCCTCTTTGCGCTCCACGGATTTGCCGCAAGGCCCACCCGGGACATCGATTTTCTTGCCCGTCACCTTAGTAACGACGACCATCGCCTCGTTGCTATATTTCGGGAGATTGCAGCAATAACGGATGACGACGGCGTCACCTTTGATCCCGAGTCTGTTTCCGATGAACGCATTACCGAGCTTGCAGCATATCCTGGCGTTAGCATCAATCTTGACTGTTCGCTGGAGCAGGCACGCAAGAGAGCACGCGTTGACATTGGATTCGGAGATGCTGTCGTACCAAAGGCGATCCAGATGGACTTCCCTATCTTGCTCGACGGCCAGCCTCCAAGAATATGGGCCTATTCTATTGAATCAGTAATCGCCGAGAAGTTTGAAGCGATGTTACGGTTCTCTACAGTGAATAGTCGGATGAAGGATTTCTACGATGTCTATTGGCTTTCCCTGCGTTATGATCTGGATGGCCGAATCCTGCAGGAGGCAATACAGGAGACCCTGGGTCGGCGAGGAACCCCGGTGGATAGGGAACCAGCTGCTCTATCGGTTTGTTTTGCCGAGGATCCTGGCAGGCTCAGACAGTGGTCAGCCTTTTTATCGCGCATTGGTTGCGCCCACAGCGGTCCCTCTTTAGCAGAGGTCATGGAACGCATTCGGTGTTTTCTCGGACCCGTCTTCGAAGCACTGTGCACGGAAGGAGAATTCTTTAGACTATGGGTCAGCTCGTCCGGCCAATGGGAAGCGTACGGAAAGTCCCGCGAGTTAATGTGTAAGCCCTAATGCTGTTCTCCTCCATTATTTGCCGGGGAGTCCGCGTCTGAAGACATGGCAAGTATTAGGGCCGTGCTTCCCGATCACTTTTGTATTTCTCCATAATCCCTGAGCATAAGGACTGTCGGAAGCTCGCAGATCTTATCGGGACAGATGATGCTGATCGGCGGCAGTGTCGCGGAGGCATTTGGGGTTCGCTCCGAAAAATGAACTTGCCTAAGTATCAAGACCGTCTTTTTATATAGGACGAGTAAGGATGACCAAGTCCAAAATCCACGGACGGGATGCCAGTGGGTGTTGGGCTTGACAACTTTCTTTCAATATGCCTAATGCTACGCTGCCACTTATGCAACTCCTGCCAATTCCGCCGCCCAGGCGCCTGTGCGAGGCTGTTCAAGTACAGACTGGTCCACCACTCGACGAGGGGAAATGGAGTGCTATTGCCTATGTGGCAAAGTAGTACTAATTGTAGGCATAGCCATCGTCAGTAATCCACGGCAACCGCGACGATTTGTTGAAGTCTCTGGTCATGTTCAAACCCTCCCTTTGGGTCCAATGACTTCGCGTATCAGCGGCGCCCGCTACCGGTCCGACTCGAGACACCCACCCTCCTATTGCGTCCGCTGGATACGCTTGTTACTTGTTAGACGGTACCTTCATGTCAACTGATCGGATAATCTCGTCGACGTCCTCTTTACTTCTGATACGCATAATATCCGTTGACCTTCTAGTGAGCTGGAGGACTCGACTCAATCTCAACTGGGAATATCCAAGAATCCTATGCTTAGCGTAGCGAATTAGTGACCGGTCTTTGTTTGGGCCCATCTGCAATCTAATAAAGACATTCTCATAGTTGGCGTATAACACCAATGTGTAGACCATGCCAGAAGTAGTACCAAGACGCGTCTCTGTTCCACCAGTGGCTGTTCGACCCGGACGACGTGGACCCGGAACTAAACGATTCACGAGATCTCTCGCCTCAACTGGCAGCTAGGCCATCATCCAAAACCCCTTCATTCCCGACTTCCGGGAATTTTGTCTGGCAGTCCATGATTTTGCCCCGCTATTCACGGCTGACGGAAAACCACTGAAATCCCAAAAGCAGATTTGGGGTAGCCCCTTATATTTTGTCCTGCCCACTGCGTCCTCACGGACATGACTTTTCAGGTTTGCGTGCCCGGATAAAGGCGCTGGCCAGAGACCCGGTGTAAGATGCCAGTTCTCCTTCCATTTCACTGTTTGAAAATCCCTCTGGCAGATCAGACCGGTCAAAGACACGGACTATCTCCAGTTCCACATCGATAAAACCCGCTTCTTCCAACAGCCGGCGGTATTCTGTCTCCGTCAGGGCGCCGGCAACGCAGCCTGTCCAAAGCTCAATGTTTTGCCGCAGCCGGTCAGGTATCTCTCGCCGCCATGCCATATCGGAAACGGCAAGGCGGCCGCCAGGTTTGAGCACACGGAAAGATTCCTTGAGCACCCTGGCTTTGTCCGCGGCCAGATTGATGACACAGTTCGAGATGACTACGTCCACGTGATTGTCCGGCAGCGGGATGTTTTCCATATCGCCCTTTAAGAACTCCACGTTGGTCAGCCCGCTCTGGCGTCGGTGTTCTTCGGCCAGGGCTAACATTTCGTCGGTCATGTCTAGGCCGTACACCTTCCCCTTTGGGCCTACCCGCCTGGCGCTCAATAAAACGTCCAGCCCAGCGCCACTACCTAGATCCAGGACTACCTCGCCCTTCTTTAAGTCCGCCAGGGCGGTGGGGTTACCGCAACCAAGAGAAGCATGAAGCAGTTCGCGGGGCAGGCCCACCGTTTCCCCCAGGGTATAGTTACAGGCACCGAAGCATCCTTCATAGGCACAGCAGCTTCCTGCCTTGCCCGATTGGACCATCCGGGCCGCCATGGCGTATTTTCCCTTTACGGCTTCTTTCAAAGAATCACTCATGGGCAACAACCTCCCTTTAATTTCCTCGTGGCTTCAACAAGCAGGTCCAGGCCCTCCAGGACGACCTGCCATTTTTCCGTGGGAATCTGCCGCAGAATCTCCTGGACGTACTCATTCATGCCCCGGTTGATAGCCTCAACCAGTTCACGGCCGGTGCTCGTCAAAAACAATGCCAACCGGCGGCGATCCCGGGGATCGACCTCTTTTTTCAAGAGTCCACGACGCACCAGGCCATCGGCCACCCGGCTGACGGTACTCAAATCCAGCTCTAATGCTGTGGTCAGCTCGCTCAGGGATGTCTCTCCTTCCTTTCGGCGGGAAATCTCCAGCAGCAAGTGGCATTGGGAAAGGGTTACCCCGCAGCAACCCACTTCACTTTTTTCCAGCAGCTGCACGGCCCGGACCAGCTCGACCAGCAACCGGCGCAGACAGACGGACGGCAATTCATGTTCCATGTCCTTTCACCCAGAATAATTGTATCATGCATGTGTTGTATCATGCAATTATTGTTGGCGGCGAATATCCTATTGACGTCCGGAGATCTGGTTGGTGTCCTAAATTCGTCTTTCATCGTTCCTTGTCGGAGATTTTCATGAAAGCATTCTATGTTGGTCTCGTGGCGGATGGTTTTGAAGAGCCTGCTTCCCCTGCCGGAGATCAATCAGGCAAAAAAGCCCTTAGATGGAGTGATATGCCGGAGATTCCGCCGGTCCTGGTGGTAAGAATGAGGATAGGCAATGTCAATGAAAGAGGACAGGCAACATGAGAAGTGAAAAGGAAATGCTTGGGCTAATACTCAATATGGCCGAGGAAGACGAGCGCGTGCGGGCGGTGATCATGAATGGCTCGCGGGTAAATCCGAATGCCCCTCGGGATTTTTTCCAGGATTACGACATTGTCTTTATTGTGACTGATGTCAGCCTATTTGTGCGCGACCGCAGTTGGATAAGCCGCTTTGGGGAATTGATGATAATGCAAACGCCCGAGGAGATGGACGATCCCCAGCCAGAGAATGATGGTAGATTCACATATCTAATGCAGTTTGTCGATGGTAACCGTATTGACCTCAGCCTCTATCCCGTCGCCAAAATAAAGGAGATGGAAAGAGATAGTCTGAGCTTGCTGCTTCTAGACAAAGATGGCATCGTAGAGCCATTCCCGCCGCCAAGCGAAATGGATTATATTCCCAAACCTTCAGGCGCAAAGCATTTTGGCTATAGCTACCCTTACAACGACGACGAACGGGTCACAGCCTATTTGAGACATATAAAGATCTTACCATGTTAGCTTCGCATCCCCACTTACTGTAAATGGAATTTCCGTGGGTGGAGACAGTATTTCAAACCTCTCTTTATCTGCCGCCTCTGGAAGCATAGGTTCAGAAATCCAGATTCTCTCTAGATCGAGCGTATTCTTTATCCAGACCACTTTCTGTTTTCCGGGTTCTACGCGAACGCAACTATGAAGAGCCACTCCGACAGCATCGCGATCCGTGGCCATAACCATTGGTATTCTGACAGGCGACAATGCTGTTGATGTGAATGCATTTACATAGCCTTTCAAGACGTCCATCTTTTCAACAACCCGGCGTGATATTACATCAGCCTGGCCGATGCCATTTGCGTTGCCCTGCGTCTCATCAGTAAGATCGAGCACCACTATTTTCTGGACGATGGGACCGCCGCTGGCGAATGGGGTAGGATACCTGCCAGTCACATTTGGGTCCATCCCATCTCCGCTTATATCCTTTCCAATTTCTTGAACGACGAGAACATCGAATGAAGGGAAGTATATCTGGGCCATCAATTCTTTGGCCCTTCTTAATAGTCTCTTTTCCTCAGGTTCGAACTCATCTTTTCCGATAGCCTTGATTATTGCGGGTCGATGCCTTGCATTTTCGACGATGCCGATGCCGAACAAAACCGGCATCCTTGCCAACAAGATCCTCCCCGCCTCAACTACATTGGATTCAAGTTTATCAAAGCCTGTGGAGTGCAAAGACGCTGCGCCTCTTTGTTTCCCGAGGCCTATGGCAAGGATCTTCATGAGCCCGCTTTCGATTTCACCATGAAATGCGGTATGGGGCTTTATTCGGTTGACGGCGATAATTCCATCGGCCTCATAGGCAAACCGGTCAATGAACACTTTGAGACCCCCAGATGTCCTTCCGAGTTCCACTACTTCCATGGTTGCTCGAATCGGGGCACCCATTCTCTCTTCAGTGATCCCCATCTGTTCAAGGACCTGTTTTTGCCCCTCTGCAGTCGCGCCACCATGACTTCCCATCGCCGGCACGATGAATGGATCAGCGCCACGATCTCTAAGGAGGCGAATGAGTGCGAATATCACTTCAGGAAGACCCTTTACGCCCCTGCTTCCTGCCGTAATTGCGATCCTTGCCCCGGGTTTTATTAAAGAACTGAATCGGTCGAACTCCCTTGCGACTTCTTGCGGAATGTCGGATACCTCTGGTAGGGCGAATATCTGTCTTATCTTAGCAAGCTTCGGAAAGATAATCTCGGAAAAGGGTAGGTCGCTGAGACCTATGAATGGAAACTCTCGCATGTCTCCCACCATCCTTATAAAAAAAACAGGCTCATCCGAGCTTGCTTGGTAAGAAGTGTATGTAAGCTTTGGGGATTAATAACTATCTATATGCGCCTTACTTCCACCGTCAGTATACTATAGCCGCTCTGCCGTGTCAATGCACAGGGGAGGAAAAAAGGAAAACATGCGAACGGAGGGGGGTCACGATACTCTACATATATAGTCTCAGGTCGTATATAATCTGAGCAGGCTCGGGTTTATGCCCGGTAGGCCTCAGGTGCTCTTAGATACATTGTCTTAAGTCGCCATCAGGGACTACCACGGTAATGAAAAGGCCATCGGGCTATTTTGGATATGGGGGCGAATGGAATGATAGACATATTGTTTCTTGGGACTGCTGCCGCGGAAGGATGGCCCGGAGTATTTTGTCAATGCGATTATTGTTCCCGTGCGAGAAAATTTAGTGGAAAGGATATACGAACGAGAAGCTCCATAATGATCGGCGATAAATACAAGATAGACTTTCCTCCGGACACCTATATGCACGTGCTCAAGTATGGCCTTGATCTCGGACAGCTTGAGCATCTCCTGATCACTCATTCTCACAGCGATCATTTCTACCCTGCGGACATCGGAATGCGCCTTGCCCCATTTGCCCATCTTAAGCAGGACAGACAGCTTCATATCTATGGCGATACTTATGTGAGAGAAGGCCTGGAAAAGGAAGAAGCGCTCGACCGCGAAGGAAAAGTGGTCTTTCACTTGATGGAGTCATTTGTGCCAGTCCAGATTGGGGAGATGCGGGTGGTTCCCTTAAAGGCGAACCATTTCCCCCGTAGAAATTGTTTCAACTACCTTCTAGAAGCTCAAGATAAGACTATTTTTTATGGCCTAGATACGGGATGGTTCCTGGATGAGACCTGGGATGTGCTCTCAAGAACACGTCTTCGGCTTGCCATTCTTGATTGCACCCTGGGTCCCAATTCAGGCTTTGAATATCATATGGGAATCGATGCAGTAATAGGGACCAAAGAGAAGCTCGTTGAGATGGGGACTGCCAATGAGGACACGATATTTGTTGCCACTCATTTTTCTCACAACGGCGGCCTTACACATTCTCAGCTAGAGGAGGCTTTTTCTGGAGCCGGGATTCTAGTTGCTTACGATGGCATGCAACTATCCATATAAAAAAAGAGGAAAATCTGAAACTATGGCGAAAGTTTTTTTAGGTATAAAAACAAAGAGCTATGTTGCTATGATGATGGCATGTTGTGGAAAGGCAAGGGGACGTGTTGATGAGTAACAGCCGTGATCTAAAGGTGCTTAATCGACTTCTAGTGAGGGACATAATTCGAAAACATGGCCCCATCCCGAGATATGAGGTAGCAAGAAAGGCGGGGTTGACTCCACCCACAGTGACGGTTATTGTCAATGATTTACTTAAAGCTGGTGTTGTCGAAGAGGTCGGCCATGGTGAATCAAGCGGGGGGAGGCGCCCTGTACTTCTTGAGTTGAACCCCCGGGCTGCTTTTGTTTTTGCAGTAAGGATACAGCGCGGTGAGGCCATGACAGCTTTACTGGATCTAGCCGGGAACGTCTTGGGTAGGGAATGTCTTAACCTGGATACATCATTGCCAGATGACGTGATCGAAGAGGTTGGTTCGTCTTTTGATTCCCTTCTCAAGAATTCTGTGGTCAAGAAAAATATGGTCTTGTGGTGCGGGGTTGCGACTCCAGGACTCATTGATTCGCGCCTTGGTGTTGTCACGCGGTCATCAAATCTGAGCTGGCAAGGGGTGCCTTTCAGTGAGATGCTATCCAGGAGGCTTGGAGGCATTCCTGTACATGTGGAAAACATTTCAAATGCTGCGGCGCTGGCCGAAAAGGTCTATGGAAGCGGCCAGGGGCGCCACAACCTGGTATATTTGAACCTCTCCGTTGGTGTAGGCGCTGGTGTCATAATTGATGATAAAGTATATGGCGGCGCCCGCGGTTATGCCGGTGAAATAGGGCATATGATACTAATCCCGGATGGGGGACCTATCTGCTCGTGCGGGCGGCATGGATGTTTTGAGGCAATTTGCGGGGTCAGGGCAGTATTGGAACAGATAAGAGCGTCCGTCCCCAAGGAGGAACTTTCCCGCCGTGGCCTGGAAGGGGCAATCGCCACGATAAATGATGTGACAAAACCACAAATAGCTGCCATTCCCCAGGTCCGGGAGACTCTTGAGCGCGTTGGGTACTTCGTAGGGGTTGCTGTGGCAAATTTGATGAATCTCTTCAATCCAGAAATAGTGATACTAGGCGGTGAATTGGCCAAAACTGGCGACCTATTTTCAGATACAGTTGAGCGGGTAGCCAAGGAGTGTGCGCTGCAGGAAATAGGGGAGGCCGTGCAGATCGTGAAGTCAAGTATGAAAGAAGACCCTCCTTTGATGGGCGCCTACGCACTCGCCCTCGAAAAAGTGTTTGAGATGGATGATTGGGAACGGCCATCCACTACTATTGCCGAAATGCCTGGGGCTATGTAGTGTAGATATCTATATTGAAGTGAAAGGATGTGATGTGGGGCCGCGGTATTTCCATATTTTATAAGCCAATCCATTCTAGATGGGATATTTGCATTGGACTCACACGCGTAGCAATGTTGACCAACTAATGGGGCATCGGACCCTGAAGCTGAAAAGGAGGAAGATTATGGCTCCTTCTCAAAGAGTATCATTCATCGCAATATCTTGTGTTATTGCTCTTATCATCGGCGTTACCTCTTTGTCCTTTGCAGCATCTAAAGTTTACCAGGAGGCTCCTATGCTTACGGAGTTAGTGAAGCAAGGGAAGCTTCCCAGCGTAGAGAAAAGGTTGCCGGATGATCCGATGGTGGTTACCCCTGTCAATGAAATCGGTCAGTATGGTGGAACATGGCGTAGAGCTGCCCTCAGCCCTGTAGATACCATGCTCCATGTCCGCCTTGGATATGAGCCCTTGATAAGGTGGGACAGAGATGGCAAGAGACTGATCCCCAATGTGGCCACATCATGGGATATATCGGATGGTGGGAAGACATTCACCCTTCACCTTAGGAAGGGCATCAAATGGTCAGATGGAGAACCTATGACTGCGGATGATATTGCTTTCTGGTATGAAGATGTGATTTGTAATAAGGAACTGACTCCCGTCTATCCAGACTGGCTGTTGGTAGACGGCAAACCTGCGAGATTTGAGAAGGTCGATGCTTACACTATTCGGTTCAGTTTTGCAAAGCCTCATTCCATGTTTCTGGAATATCTTGCTAGTCCAGATGCAGGACCGTCGGTGTTCAATTATCCTAAGCATTACCTGAAACAGTTCCATCCTAAATACGCCCAGAAGGCTCAGCTTGACGCGAAAGTTAAATCAGCCAAATTTGATAATTGGTACCAGCTATTCGCCGACAGGGCGCAGCCTTTCACCAATCCCGAACTGCCGAGCATAAGGCCCTGGATTCTGAAATCTAATCCCACAGCTACCAGGTTGATAGCAGAAAGAAACCCCTATTACTGGAAGGTGGACACCAAAGGCAATCAGCTGCCTTATATAGACCGGATTGCATGGGATGTGGTTCAGGATGTCCAGATGATCACCATGAAGGCCGTGTCCGGCGAAATCGACATGCAGGCAAGGAACCTGTCTTTCTCCGATTACCCGCTTCTCATGGAGAACAGAGATAAGGGCGGATATGAGGTGTACCTCTGGAATGCGGGGCAGGGTGCCAGCGCCATATTCCCGAATCAGAATTTCCAGGGCGATCAGGTGATACGCGGTCTCATAAGGAACGTCAAATTCAGAAAGGCGCTTTCCATGGCCATCAACAGGGATGAGGTCAACGAACTAAATTACCTTGGCCAGGCCACCCCAGCTTATACTGCGTTCCCATATGATTCTCTTCAGAATGATCCTGGGATACGTAAGCTCTTTGAGTATAACCCCAAGGAGGCAAATAAGCTGCTTGACGAGCTTGGTCTCAATAAACGAGACAAAGATGGATACAGGCTGCGTCCTGATGGCAAACCCCTTACACTGACCATCATGACCAACCTGGGCTATTCTATCCACGCTGATGTCATGCAGGCGATCCAAAGATACTGGAGTGCAGTTGGGATCAGGACAGTCCTGGATACCGTATCAGGAGCGCTCTGGTGGGAACGAATCGATGCGAATAACTACCAGTTCGCAGGATATACCATGGAATTCGGGACAGATTATTATGTTCCTAGCTACTCGCTGATAAGCCTTGTTCCGAAGCAAGGTCGCGTGTACTGGGCTCCTCTTTATGGTCGCTGGTATATAACCGGAGGCAAAGAAGGTGAGAAGCCAACAGGCGCTGTGTTGCAGATAATAGAGGATTACCGCAAGCTTCTGGTAAGCGCGAGTGAAAAGGAGCGGGATAAGCTGACTGAAGATATATTCAGGCTATGGGCTGAAAACCTGTATGGGATACCTGTGCTCGGCGGTTACAACATGCCTGTGGTGGTCAAGAAGAATTTCGAGAATGTGCCGCGCAAAGGCAACCTGGCTTACGCGTATTCCAGCCCTGGTTATCTTATGCCGGAGCAATTCTTTATCAAACAAAAGTAGTCCCTCATGTCACTATCATCGCTTAACCAAGGGATAAAATCATCAGGCAGGAGGGGTGGGCCCCTCCTGTCATATTTCGATGTAGGAAATAGACAGCTCGTGGCGAATTCACCTAGGAAAGGAGTGACAAAAGTCGTTAAGGGGGCATACGAATGGGCAATTTGACTATCACCGATGTGCGTGCCATCCTCACCGCTCCCGCAGGTATTGCGCTAGTAGTGGTGAAGGTCGAGACGTCCGAACCAGGCTTGTATGGGCTGGGGTGTGCTACTTTCACCCAGCGTCCCCTGGCAGTTCGTTCGGTGGTGGAAGATTATGTAAAGCCATTTTTGGTGGGCAAAGACCCTCATAGAATCGAAGATATCTGGCAATCCCTCATGGTCAGCGCTTATTGGCGAAATGGACCAGTATTGAATAATGCTGTTTCTGGGGCGGATATTGCTCTATGGGACATAAAGGGAAAGATTGCGGGGATGCCACTATATCAATTGTTTGGCGGCAAATGCCGGGAAGGGGCTGCTGTCTACCGTCATGCCGATGGGCGCGACGTGAATGAGGTTGAGGATAATGTCCGCGCCTATATGGAACAGGGGTATCGGTATATTCGATGCCAGATGGGCGGCTATGGCGGACCGGCGCACAAGCTCTTTCGTCCAGAGAATTCCCCTCCAGGCGCGTATTTCGATCCCGACGCTTATGCCCGCAGTGTGCCCGTTTTGTTTGAACATTTGCGGGAGAAGATCGGATTTGATGTAGAGCTTCTGCATGATGTCCATGAACGAATAGCGCCCATCGAGGCGGTGCGCCTGGCAAAAGCACTCGAGCCATATCGCCTGTTCTTTCTAGAAGACCCGCTGCCGCCTGAACAGGTTGACTGGTTCCGCATGATCCGCCAACAGAGCGCCACCCCCATCGCTATGGGGGAGCTATTCAATAATCCCAATGAATGGACTTCCCTGATTGCAAATCGACTTATAGACTTCATTCGCATCCATATTAGCCAGATCGGCGGTTTGACCCCTGCCAGGAAGCTGGCAGCTTTTTGTGAACAGTTCGGCATAAGGACAGCCTGGCATGGGCCAGGGGATGTTTCTCCTGTGGGGCATGCCGCGAATGTCCACCTGGATGTCAGCTGCCCCAACTTTGGCATTCAAGAATGGTCTGGGTTTAATGACGAAACCCTGGAGGTTTTCCCTGGATGCCCTGAAATAAGGGACGGCTATGTTTATCCCAATGACAAACCCGGGCTGGGAATTGATATCGATGAAGCCAAGGCAGCGCGGTATCCTTGTTCTAATGAACTGCCAGAGTGGACATTAGCTAGGCTGCCTGATGGTACGTCCGTCCGACCGTAGTGGCCACATGGGGCATCTAACGAAGTGGATTGGCCCCGGCGCCCCGGGGCCCCACATTGCACTTCTCAACCGCCTTTTAATCGATTTCTCCTTCCTTTCTCGAATGCTCATCTTTTTATCTCCCCATGTATTAATCCTGGCATAGTTGGCTCTTGATACAGCCCGATGAATTCAACCGGCCAGGAGCCGCGTTTTGCCCTCAAATGCTACAGATATAACTGGTCATATTTGCTGAGGACACCAATAGCTCTCTCACCGATTGATAGTCTTCTTCCCGTTAATCTGGGTCGACAATTTAAGAGACCTTATTCTCAGATATCGTCACCGACTGGAAATAATCGACAATCTCATTGAGAGTAAAACGAAATCAATAGAACTTTGTAATTCTAGATTGACAATATGTAAATTTAACATTACAATATTTTCAGTGAGCGAATCTTGGGATATCCAGTTTCCGGTCGAGAGTATATGCCCTTTCGTGCCCGGCAGGGTCAAATTACATTTTCAATAGTGTTATATCACGTTTCGTCCCTGACACGGGCAATAGCCTGTCGCCGATGCCCTTACATTACATATACTGCGCCGAATTGGCGTCTTGGTAGAAGAGGGGAGGTGATGGTGTGATGGGAGGCCAGGTGGAAATTACACATGCGGTGAAGAACAGTGGTGATAATACCGGGTAAACTCGGTGAGAGGCTCGTTGTCTACATTCACTCCGAGGAAGAGGTACTCCGTTGAGTTGGGGGTTATTCAATGACAAGACTCCTTCAATCCAAATGGAATACGGAATTCCCGCGTCAGGTTTGAGGGACTGAAGATGTTCGATAGCGGCCATAACGAATCACGATCAGTCGTATCGATTATCGTTGCGGAATCCGGATAGGGTAACCTCATCGATACTGGGTTCTCCATCCATCGTGATGAACACGGGATCCTTTGAGACTTTCCCGAGCCTGATGTTGGAGGTCGCACCAATTACGAGCTCTACGACACCGGCAAACACGAGAGTAGTTGCAGGAATGTCTCTCTTGGTGAATCCATCGCGATCTTTGCACGACGCGTCCCTATATTGGGTAGGATACGTTCTTGTGGTATCCTCGGTTTGGCCATGAGAATCTACCGCCTCCGGTGCTGTTTCTTGGCTAGAACAAGCATACCAGAGGATAGGTTCTCCCGACTATTCTGTTCCTGGGATGATTTGTCCCTCAAACTAAAGAAGTCTTATCACAGGGATAAGGGCGCGGGAGAAATACATTTCATTCAGGGGGTAAGAGAATATGAACAAGTTGTCAAGGCGGCTTGCTTTGGGCTGTATCGTTATGTTATTCGTGGCTTGCTTCTTAGTTACAGGCGTGAGAGCTGCTGAGAACGCTACGATTACTGTCCTTTGGCGGTCAAGCCCTGTGGAAAATCCTATGCTTGACAGGATAATCGCCGAATTTCACAAGAAGCATCCTAATATAGTAGTGAAGCCAATTATAGTAGCTTATGAGCAATATGAGCCCAAACTCCTCTCGATGTTCGCGGCAGGTTCACCTCCAGACATTTTCTGGTGTGCTGGAGACGGCGGGTATATTGACCATGCTGTCCGCGGGATGGATCTTGACCTTACGCCGTATCTGAAGAAGGAACCGGGGTTGGTGAAAGATTTCTATCCCGCAGCTATCCAGGGAAGTACTTTCAGAGGGAGGTTCCTTGGACTATCATGGTGTGAAGCTTACACTGCTGGTTTCTACAATGCAACTTTGTTTGATAGGGCAGGGTTAGGTTATCCCCCCACCGACTGGGCAGATAAGACATGGACGTATGACAAGATGGTGGAGACTGCCCAGAAGCTCACCAAAGATCTTAATGGCGACGGCCGGGTTGATCAATTTGGAGTGATCTGGGATCTTCAGCAGATAATTGAGGACATGTGGATGTGGGGAGGCGACCTCTTTGCCGGTGAGGTGTATGAGAAGACTGGAGTACCGGAAAAGACTGCCCTGGACAATCCCAGGAATCGCGATGCCCTCTTCACGGCCCTCCAAAAGAAGGCGGATTTGATTCACAAATATAAGGTGTCTCCTACCCCTGCGCAAAGCCAGGTGATAGAGCAAATGGGGCCTCCTCTAAAAACTGGAAGAGTGGGTATGGTCTTCAGCGGAAACTGGGCTATAACCCCGCCACTCCCGAAAGACTACAAATGGGGTATTTGCGCTGTACCATTATGTAAGCAAAGAAAAGTCATAATATATTCAAATCCTCTTGAAATCGCAAAGACATCGAAACACCCGGAGGCAGCCTGGGAGTTCTCAAAATACTTTGTGAGCGAAGAAGCTCAGAGGATCATGGTTGAACTTACCCCATGGATGCCATGTGCCGCCTCGCTACGGAAGCTTTATATAGATAATATGCTCAAACATACTATTCTCAATGAAAAGCAGCTTGAGCAGGTACTCAAGGGTGCCTTTGAATATGCACAGGAGTCTCCTAACCATACCCTTTTTGGGTTCCCGAAGATGTTTAATACATGGAATGCGGAACTAGAGGGCCTATGGCTAGGTAAGCTGACGGTAAAAGAAGCTGTCGACGCTCTGCTTCCCAAACTCGACAGAGTCATCCAGGATAATCTCAAACAGAAAGTAGAATGACCTCCGCGTATTGGAGATTTAGGCTGGCGATTAACCTATAATCGATCGTCTACCTCCCTCGGCGAGCTTCTGCTCGACGAGGGAGGTCTAATGGTAGCTTTGTGGCCTTGGGAAGTTAAATGTATCATTGGGAAAATTCGGGAAAAGGAGTATGTGCAGAGATGTCGAGCCGCAGGCTGACCCGTCTAGCGAGGCAAGAGGAAAAGTACATGTATTTGTTCATTTCGCCATGGCTTATTGGATTTATACTATTTGTTGGAGGACCAATAGTAGCATCTCTCTTCTTTAGCTTTTGTAACTATGACGTTGTAAGGCCCCCGATTTGGACGGGACTTAGGAACTATCTCCAGTTGGTTGCGGATCCTCTCTTCTGGCAGTCTCTGAAGGTTACGGCTCTTTATTCTATCGTGAGCGTCCCATTAAACCTCATGGTGTCTCTGGCCATAGCAATCCTACTTAACCAAAATGTTCAGGGATTGACAGTTTTCAGGACCATCTTTTACATGCCTTCAGTGATCTCAGGGGTAGCCGTATCTCTCCTATGGATGTGGATTTTCAATCCTGAGTTCGGGATTTTCAATTCCTTATTGTGGCAGGTATTCCATATCCAAGGGCCTGGTTGGATAATGAGTGAAAAGTGGGTGCTACCTGCGTTCATAATCATGGGACTGTGGGGAATTGGTGGCGGGATTGTCATTTATCTTGCCGGGCTTCAGGGTATACCGACGGAACTCTATGAGGCGGCGGAGATAGACGGAGCTAATCCGTGGTATAGGTTCTGGAGAATCACCCTACCGATGATGAGCCCAGTAATCTTCTTTAATCTGATAATGGGCATAATCAGTTCGTTCCAAATCTTTACCCAAGCCTATGTCATGACAGGTGGGGGCCCACATTATGCTTCTCTCTTTTATGTTCTCTACGTTTATAGGAATGCCTTCTCTTATTTCAACATGGGATATGCTTCTGCTCTGTCATGGATCCTATTCTTGATAATCCTGGGACTAACCTTAATAGTGTTCAAATCGTCACCTCTATGGGTTCACTACGAGGGTACATCACGTGGTAGATGATGTTCTAAGTCCTGTCAAGAGGAGTGGCGGCTGACAGCCAGCGAGTTTATCAAGCTTAATGGAGGTACGGAAGATGGGGCATTTGGCCAGTAAACGTAGGATAAGACTCTTTGCTGCCATATTTGTCTATTCATCCCTAATCGCCATAAGTATAGTCATATTGATACCAGTAGCATGGATGCTCTCAACTGCACTAAAAGAAGACAGTGAGGTATTCCTCTTTCCGCCACAATGGATACCTAGGGTGGTATGCTGGGACAACTTCAAGCGTGCTTTGACGTTTTTGCCATTTGGCCGGTACTTTTTCAACACTGCTACGATTACATTTTCGACCTTGCTGGGCGAACTCCTATCCTCTTCAGTTGTGGCTTATGGTTTTGCAAGGCTTAGAGGACGAGGCCGCGATCTACTTTTTGCTCTTGTTCTATCCACAATGATGGTCCCATCTCAGGTGACAATGATACCTACGTTTGTAATTTTTAAGCTCCTTAACTGGGTGGACACATTTAAACCACTGATTATACCTGCGTTCTTCGGCAGCGCATTTTTCATCTTCTTGCTCCGGCAGTTCTACATGACTATACCGGTAGAAATAGATGACGCGGCCAAGATTGATGGTTGCACCTATTTTGGTATTTACAGTAGGATAATGTTGCCACTGACAAAACCAGCACTTGCGACTGTGGCCATCTTCTCGTTTATGTGGCATTGGAACGATTTCATGACGCCTTTAATATATCTCAATAGCAATGAGAAGCTCACGCTGAGCATTGCTCTCAGCCGGTTCACGGGGATGTACGGGATGACAGCCTGGAATCTACTGATGTGTGCGTCCTTAGTGGTAGCCTTGCCGTGTCTTCTATTGTTCTTCTTTGCTCAGAAATACTTTATCCAGGGTATCGTTGTCACGGGACTTAAGGGCTAGAGACTAGCAGTAGTTACTTTTGAGGCCACAGAAATCGGAGGGAAAGATATGCGGAGTGTTTTGAAGGTACCGTTCTCCAACCCAGCGCCTGACTTTGACGAGTTAACAAGTGTCGTGAAGGGAGAGAAAAAGGCGGAAAGGGTTCATTTCGTCGAATTGGGTATTGATCCTGAGATTGTAAACCATATTCTGGAAGAATTCTTGGATGAGAAGCCAGTCAAATCTCCTCTAGATGAGTTCGAGACCTTCTATAGGCAGAGAATAGAATTCTGGTATAGGATGGGCTATGACTATATAAGAGTTGCCGGAGGGCTAGATTTTCCCCGAGCCAAGCACAAGCAAGCTGAAGACACGGCCCTGCTCTCTCGGGGGGCGCGTAGTTGGATAGATGAGGGTTCGGGGGTTATATCTTCCTGGAAAGATTTTGAGGAATATCCATGGCCCAAGCCCGAAAGTATAGTTTTTTCGCATTATGAGTTTGTCTCCAAGAATCTGCCAGGCGGAATGAAAATGATGGTTTGCCCCTCCAGTGGAGTGTTTGAGATCTGCAGCGAAGAATTGCTCGGTTTTGAGGGGATGAGCTATTTGATCCATGATGACCCCAACCTGGTAGAAGCTGTTTTCAATAGGGTCGGGGAACTAATCTATGAATTCTATAAAAATCTCGTTACTCTTGAAGGGGTAGGGGGGTTTTTCCAGGGAGATGACTTAGGATTTAAGACCTCTACCATAATCTCTCCTGCTCTTCTGCGAAAGCTTGTACTCCCTTGGCATAAGAAGTTTGCGGCACTCGCCCATAAGCATAATAAGATGTACTGGCTTCATTCATGCGGTAACCTAGTAGAGATTGAGAAGGACCTTATAAATGACGTCCAAATCGATGCCCTGCATTCTTTCCAGGATGCCATAATGCCAGTCGTTGAGTTTAAGAAGCGCTGTGGTGATCAGGTGGCAGCCCTCGGCGGAGTCGATATGGACCGGCTCTGCAGGTCGGATGAAGAGGAGCTACGTAGGTACGTTCGCGAAATCCTAAAGAACTGTATGCCTATCAGGTATGCTTTGGGTTCTGGTAATACTGTGGCAAATTATGTCCCCGTCAAGAATTATCTGATAATGCTGGACGAGGGTGCCCGGTGGATCAGATAGCAATGAGTGGGAATGGAAAGCGGGCGTTTGGACAACCGTCTAGGAGGCTGTCAAGGAATTGGAAGGCATACACTAATGCCATAGGATATTCTAGCTTTGATTGCATGTTGAGTGATGATAGGAGGGTAAACCCGGTATTTGTGGAAACTAGGAGCAGAAGAAGGTTGCTGAGCTTTTGAGGGAAGTAAAGGAGTGGGAGATGACGGTGTGGCAGGGGGCGAGGTAGGCCATCCGGCCTTCGGCAATCCTGAAGGAGTCAGTTACTCAATATACCATAAACTAATCGAGGTATTTGAGGGATATGGGCTTTACAGTTGATACAAAGCAGGAGATTTCGATGCTCAGGTGGCCCGGGGCGAGCGACTCTTGCGAGACGGGGGTGTGGATATGAAACTAGGAGGACTTTATGAAGACATCCGGGCTGAGGTTGACTTGCTAGAGATCATCAGTACCCACGAGCACAATCTGGTTCCGGAGCGCGGAGTTCCCGTCACCCTGGAATACATCTTTCAGCATTCCTATGTGGGCTGGTGCGGGGTAAGCCCCGGAGAGACAGGGGAGGAGAGGGAGGCGTTCCTCCACAAGGTCGGGGTTAATTCCTACTACCGGTGGCTTCTCTTTGCCCTCCGGGACCTGTACGGCTTCGAGGGGGAGCTTACCGCGCAGAACTGGGACGAGGTCTCAAGCCGGATCACCAGGGCCCATGAGGACCCGGAATGGTATTTCAAAATAATGGCGGAACATGGAAGGATCAGGCGCGCTATCCTGGATGCCTATTGGGATCCGGGGAGCGATAATGGTCACCCTGAGTACTATTCCCCCGCCTTTCGGATCAATGCCTTTGTCATGAGTTATGGCCCGAAAGCAAGAGACCATAACGGGAATAATGCGTTCGACATTCTCTCCAGGTATGGTATGGAGGTTAAGGACTTTGACGATTACCTGGGGGCCCTTGAGGCTTTATTGAACCTTAAGAAGTTGCAGGGGTGCGTGGCGTTGAAATCCGCCCTGGCCTACGATCGCCCTCTTTACTTTGACGAGGTCCCCCATGAGGTAGCTGAGGGAGTCTTTGCGAAACGGGGATGCAGTGTGAGCCCTGCAGAGGCAAAAGCCTTTGGGGACTACATGTTTTACTTCATTGCGGAGAGGGCCGGAGAGCTGGGCCTTCCCTTGCAGTGCCATGTAGGACTTGGTAGGATCGGTGGCTCGAATCCCATGAACCTTGTACCTGTGATCGAGAAATGTCCGAAAACCAGGTTCGTACTGTTCCATGGAGGATACCCCTGGTTCCACCAGATCGGTGGGCTCCTGCATAATTACGACAATGTTTACGCGGACTTGGTATGGTTGCCCCTTATATCCCCGACCGCCGCGGTAAGCGCCCTTCACGAATGGATCGAAGTTGCGAAGACTTCTGAGAAGCTCACGTGGGGCGGGGATGCGTGGACCCCTGAAGAGGTTTATGGGGGCACTTTATCCATCAGGTATGTGATTTCAAAGGTGCTGGCGGAAAAGTTAGCGGAAGGCTATTTCGATAGGGAAACGGCCTTAAAGCTTGCAAGGCTGATCCTGAGCGAGAATGCGCGAAAGCTCTATAGATTGCAGTAGAGGAAGCAGATTGGGGCTGCGATGAACTTTGCCTGCGGGGCGGAGGGTGGGCCTTTTACCTGGCCGGCCGCCCGGGTTTTGTATGCCCGGCATGGACGATGGCTATGGGGAGCATATCTCTAACCTTTCTCTCAAGAATTGTTCGACAGCATGCCGGTCAGGAATGCCTGAGCGGCCGCCGGGGCGGGTAGCTTTTATGGCAGCGGCGGCCGTTGCCATCAGTATAGCCTGATCGAGCGGTATGTCGCCTTGCGCCAAGCAAGCAGCGTACACTCCATGGAATACATCTCCGCATCCGGTCGTGTCAACGGGTTCGATCTTGAAGGCTGGTTGATGTCGTATGATGCCATCCATCAGAGTATACCAGGTCCCTTTATCGCCGCAGGTAACGGCAGTGCAGGCGCGCCTATTCTGTGCCAGCCATTTGACCATACGTTCCGGGTCCTCAGATCCGCTCAATTTGGCGGCAAGGTGACGTGGTAGAATAAGGTGATCTACCTCCGCCATTAATTCTAGGATTCGCGGGTCCCGAACCGACTCAAAATCAGCTACCACCGGAATACCCAGGGCATGAGCGAGCTGAACCGCGCGCAGCGTCCCTGCGGGTTCAAGTGTATCTATGAATAGCACGCGGCAGCTGCTGATGAGTTCCTTGTTGATTTCTCCAGGGGAGCGGCCGACGACCCCTTTATTCGAGGAGAAAATGGTTCGCGTTTTGTTGGTTTGATCGACGATGATGAAGCCATGGTAAGTGCTGGCCCCAGGCCGTCGTATAACATGGGATATGTCAACCCCCTCCCGCTTGAACTCTTCAAGTGTGAAATTGGAGGCCTCATCATATCCGAGAACGCCGGCGTAGGCTGCTCTTGCGCCGAACCGAGCCGCGGCGACGAGAGCAGTACCTGTCAGCCCTCCCCCCTCGCGTCTAGTATCCGATACTAAGACTTTACTATCGGCAGGCGGGTAGCACTCTACGTAAAGTATTTCGTCAACCGCGACGATCCCGCAGCCAAGAACGTCCCAGCGGGGCTTGGTAGTCATATTAGTTGCCATGGAAGATCGGCGCCCTTTCCTTAATGCATATTTGCAGCCACCATGCATCAATTTTAACCCGAAAGGCAGCGTCTCGCCAAGTGCTTATTGATGAGAATGCAGATCATGCACTAGGCCTATTTCTTACACATCGCGGTATTGCAGCCCCGTCTTTCAACTCCGCGAATCTGGCTATCCCAAGCAGGATTTCGAATGTCTCTGTGGAAGTGAACTATAAAGATTATCAAAAACTTATTCGATCAATTTCACAAAATCTCGCGTGGAAAGCCCATAGCTCCGGCCACTTGGGCGAAGGCGCGGCCCGTCCGTCATTTAAAGGACTGCTGGCAGCGGCGGGGCAGCGTGTTTCCCGAGCCTTGAATCTGGTCATTTATAGGTTCTGGTTCTGTAGATGCTGCGAGGAGGATTCTACATGGTCTAGAAAGGGGATTGATCTCGTGGCAAGGTATCTTATTCGTGAAAGAGTATTTGACTCCGAGCCGGCATATGAGCTTGTAGATGAGGTTTCAGGACTCAGCGCTTTACTCATTTCGGGTTTCGGGAGCAATCTCATTTCATTTCGGGATGTGAGGAAGGGTATTGAATTTATCAAGGGCCCGGAAAATATGTCCCAGCTTCGTGAGCGGCCTACTGGCTTCGGTTTTCCGGTGCTCATGCCCCCCAGCAGAATCGCGGATGGGACTTTTGAATTCATGGGACGCCGCTACCAATTTGAGAAAAATGAGGGCGGGAAGAATCATATTCACGGACTGGTAAGAAATCGGCCCTGGAGGGTCGCGGCCGCTCGGGCCGGCGATGAAGATGGGGCATTTATCCAGACCAGAATATCTTCTGACGATCATCCGGACATGCTGAGATCTCTGCCGCATTCATTTGAATTACGGCTCAGCTTCCGGCTCAAGGATGGCACCCTTTCGATCGAGGTTATGGCAATCAATAACGGGGCCGACCCTATGCCTTTCGGACTCGGATTCCATCCCTATTTCAAGGTTCCCCTTGCCGGAGATAGCTCTAAGGCTTCGTGCTTCATAAAGCTCCCGGCGGCAAAAAGGTGGGAGCTCATAGATCTTCTTCCGACAGGGAAGATCCTGCCTGTAGAGGGCAAGTATGACCTGAGGTCAGGCCGTAGCCTCGATGGACTCATCCTCGATGATGTCTTCACTGATGTCGCGCCGGTGGCCGGCGAGGATGTAATAAGATGCGAATACTGGGATGAGCGTGCCGGAGCAGGCATCATCTTTGAAGCAGGTGTTGAATTTCCTCACTGGGTAGTATATACAGGGCGAACGGCCGATACTGACTTCGTTTGTCTTGAACCATACACCTGGATCCCAAACGCCCCCAACGTAAACTTGCCTGCGGAGCTTACAGGTATGCGCGCTCTAACACAGGGGGAATCCTTCAGAGGGAAGATGGTGTTAAAGCCTCATAATAGATGATCTTGTCACAGGAGACAGAAGCCATGGGGCGAGAGTTTCCGGGGGATGTGCTCCAGGGATATGTTTGGAAGCCCTCTCGAAAGGCCTATATCCCACAATATATTGGGACAATTTCCAGGCATGGCCACAATATATGGAGGTTGCAGGTGTTTTCGAGCAACTTGTGCTAGACGGCAACTGGGAGACCACGCCAGCAATTTTACTTGCCGTCATCTACTCTGCCTCCTCAATTAGGAGCGTATTTCCAACAGTCCATTTGACTAACTCTATCTCGCTTGCCGGTAATGTTGATAAACCAATGCGGTGGCTGCGGTAGTTAGCGCGGACATATGCCCCATGGTGACATAGCTATTCAAACTCCACAATCCTCACTCCTATGCCATGTAGCTGGGCGATCTCATTGATCTCATCCTGCCCCGAGAAAAGACAACCGCTCTCATTTATGACGGCTAGTGCATCCTTTGTGAACCCGCCAGTCGATACAAGCCATATCTTGAGGTCCTGGGCCCTGCGCATCTCCTTTACCACCTCGGCTGCCTTAAGGGCCTTCTCTACCTCCTGGCTGGTCATGGGTTCATTCTTCTGATACTTGCACTCTGCTACCCACAGGTGCTTTGCCCCATCTACCTCATAATCACCATATGCATCAACTTGGTATTCCCCAGAGTTGGGCAGCTTCACAACCATGTCCCCACGTGCCCTGAAGAGAGGAGCTTTGATCACCTCTCCGGGACGGCCAAAGAGTCTCACATCCAGCTCCTCGTTGTTGAACCTGGACATTATGTTCTGGACCACCATCTCGAGAAACTTGCCTTTAACATAGTTAAATAGCCCTTGCTGCTGAAGGTCCACCTTCTCAACATCCTTCACCTCATTCTCATACCGGTACTGAATATAGCGCATGAGCATGATGTCATTGAAGGTGTAATGCCTCCGGCTAGAAGGACGCTTCAGACGTGTTCTTGAAGCTGTCGGAGGAGGCAGGAATTGCGCGAAACGAGTCGAATGGAAACCACTAAAGGTATGAGGGAAGGACTGGTAACGTGCCAGGAGTGTCAGGCCAGCAGACAGATAGCGGGATAGCGGATGGCGGCGGATGTCCGCGGCGGAGAGGCGATTGGGTCGAGCCGGACGAGGGTTGATTTGCGTACACTTGCTTGGCGGTCAGTTAATCCGAAAGGTGGTCGGTAGTGATGGAAGACAAGGCGGAGCTGTTTGAGGCTGTCTTGGCACAGATGCCTGAGGGAATAATCATTATCGGCAAAGACGACCGGATCCTGTTTGTGAACGAGAAGGGTGAGCAGATCAGGCGCATTGCCGCGGCGAATGTCGTGGGTCGCAGTGTTCTCTCATGTCATCCCGACAAGTCACATGAACGCGTGAGGCGCGCACTGGACTACCTGAAGGCCGGAAAGCAGAAGGATTTCACCAGAATGGTCGTTGACCATGTGAACGACAGGTACTACGAGAACACCTACGCTGGCATAAGGAATGCCAGGGGCGAATACATTGGTTCAATCGTAATATCGAGAGACGTCACAGAACGAAGAAAACTCGATGAGGAACGGGCGACATACCTGCGCAACCTGGAGGAAAGACTGGCGGAACTGACCAAGCAACTCGAAGACCTATTCGTTTCATCTATGTCGAGCCTCGTCAACGTCCTTGAGGCAAAGGATCCATATACAGAAGGGCATTCTCTCAGAGTCTGTGAGACAGCGGTAAAGATGGCTGAGCACCGATGGGGGGTCTCGCAGGAGGCGAGGGACGTAGAGCTGGCAGCCAAGCTTCATGACATCGGGAAGATCGCCATCCGAGAGGCTGTGCTAAACAAGCCTGCGCGGCTTACCGATGAGGAATTCGCTCATATAAAGACCCATCCGGTCATCGGCGAGAGGATACTGAGTCCCTTTGGGAAATTGAAGGCCGTCACGCTATACATCAGGCACCACCACGAGAGATTCGATGGCTCTGGGTACCCGGATGGGTTGAGTGGGGAACAGATCCCCGTGGGTGCCAGGATACTTGCCATTGCGGATAGCTACGATGCCATGGTCTCGACTAGGCCGTACCGCGCGGCCATGGAACCAGCGAAGGCAGTCAAGGAGATCGAGTCGGGTGCCGGAACCCAATTCGATCCAGAGTGGTGCGAGGTGTTTCTCGAACTCTTCCGTTCCGGCAGTCTGGGGTGAACAGTCGTGGTCCTGACCCGGCATACGCCGGGGTCATCATTCTTGCTGGAGAGGTGGCCACGGACATCCAGTAATCCTTTCGTCAGCTGCGCATGCCCTTCCTCAGCCCTCCAATAAACGTCCTCTCGATGGTTTTCTTTTCAGACACAAGCCCCGGTCTCCCGTACTTGCAAGAAGGAGAAAGCTTTTTCTTGGCGTAATATATTGCATATTGTAAATATGGTTCGTTAAGGGAAATATGTTGGCTGACTTGATGGGGCGTGGGTCGCTATTGGCAATCGCGGTCCAGACTATCTCCCGTTGAGGCGCGCTCGCGGTGGCGTTCAATTGTCCTACCCGGATCAACCAGGATGATTTCTATGAGATTCCAGACATAGAAGGATATGCTACTATCACGCTTTTAGTATCGCTTGAGAACTGGGAGCCGGGCACAGTTAGAGTGTTTAGGATAGCTAATCTTTGTTCAGATTTCAAGAAGGAGGCGGTTGATATATGTCTTCCAAGGCAGGATCCCATCTACCTGCGTCGGAGCCTCTTCGCAAAGCGGAGATGACCATAAGGTTGTCGGAATTCGAGATCCCGCCCATGCAGGACGCCCTACTTGTAGGGAAAAAGGCCCCCATTGGACCCGAAGCTGTGCGCAGGATGGTGGACGCCCTATCGCCAGAGCAGTATGAAATCATCAGGATCGAGCATCAGGTGTTTGAAGCTGCGGTATTGAAGAGATCTCTCTTGAAGTTGTTACCGGAGGAGAAACTCCTCCCTATCCTCCTGGAGGAGTGCGAACGCGTAGCTGATGAACAGGCGGTTGTAAAAGCTCAGGTGAATATCGTAATTCAGGTAAACCGGGCGGTGGACTTATAAATGCACACCGTAGGAGAGATCATGACTAAAGAGCTTGTGACGGTTAAGCCTGAGGATTCGGTGGCTCGAGTAGCCGAGCTTATGGAGAGGACCAAGATCGGAGGATTTCCGGTTGTAGAAGGCGGGCGGCTTGTGGGGATTATAACCTCACGCGATATAAGAGGTTGTCATCCCAACCGGCTTATAGCGGATGCAATGACCAAGGAAGTGGTGACTGTACCCCACACGTGCTCACTTTGGGAGGCAAAGGAGCTACTTGAGCGACACGGCATCGAGCGGCTCGTGGTGATGGATGGAGACTGTGCGGTTGGGGTGGTGACGAAATCACTCCTTTACGCTGAGTTCGGAAAGTACATAGATGCCCTTACGGGACTGCACAAAGCAGAATTTGTTCAACGGAAAGCCCTGGAACTTCTGCAGGGTGGGAAGGAAATTGCAGTTATCTTCTTGGATCTGGACAACTTCGGGGCAGTTGACAAGGAACTTGGGCACGTGGTGGGCGACGAGATCCTCTATAGGGTGGCGAAGATTCTGGCCGGCGTGGTTGAAGAAGGTTCCGACCATCTATTCCGGTATGCAGGGGATGAATTTGCAGTTGTAACCATGAAACCTCTGGAAGAAGCGAAGAAGCTTGCCTTGCGAATGGTAAATGCGATTTCTGAAGAAGAATGGCCGCTGGGAATCAAAGTAGCAGCTTCTGCAGGTGTGGCCGGGGGCCGGCGGGCTTCTCCTCGGCATGGAGATTCAGAGCTATATGCAGTCAGCTATCTGATCAACATGGCAAGCCTGGCTTCGACCAGGGCAAAGAAGGAAGGGAAGCAGGTAGTTGTAGCAGGGAAGATAGAGTTGAGAGAGGCCGACTGCATGTAATACTGTCCTGAGACGGCATGACCGTGGTTATGTGTTTGCATGAAACTTGACATCACGGACTTCCACTGAAACCCCAGCCCTGCGTCGGTTTTCATCTATGAACGACGTCACCTCATAAAGGCCGCTATAAAGGCCGCTTGCATCATTGGCGGCTATTAAAATTCCGGCATTTGCCGAGATTAAGGAAAGGCTCCTATTCGGCGAGGACTACGTAAACACCGGTTATGTGTTCACGAAGCCGGAAGGCGGTCCGTTGGAGCCTTGCTACGTGACTGGCTACTTTAACAGGATTGTCAAAAAGGCGGGGATAAGGAGCATTAAGTTCCACGCACTAAGGCACACCCGTGCAACTTTGTTAGGAGCAGCAGGGGTGCCGCTCAAATCCGTTTCTGCTCGCCTGGGTCACTCATCTGTTGTAATGACCGGGGACATCTATTCACATGTATACAGCGATATGGACAGGGAAGCTGCTGACACTTTCGAAGAAATACTCAATAAGGCAAAAGTTGGGAAGAAAGATTTTCTCTCTTTGGCAGAGTAATCACTGGACTCGATTATTCCACCAAAAGTTTTGGGGCCCCTCTTGGAATATACTGGAGTAAACATTCCACCAAGAGTCCCACCAAATCCCTAATTTTTAGGAGATGTATCCGGTTTCCAGAAAGCCCTCAACCCCTTGAAATACTTGGTGCCGAAGCGGGGATTTGAACCCCGACGGCCGTTAATGGCCACTAGACCCTGAATCTAGCGCGTCTGCCATTTCCGCCACTTCGGCACAAAAATCAAGAATTTCCTGGCCTCCTGGGCCATTTGTCGTTTGGTCCGGGGATATCCCTGATGTTTTGGTCGCGGCTTCTCCCCCGCGGATTTTAGTTTAACATGTAGGCGAATGGACGTCAATAGGGATCCCAAATTCCCAAATTCGATCCTCTATCGCTGCGTCCCTCTTGGGCCAGCGCTTCATACGGCCGTCCTTATCATCGACTCCAGGAAGGGCCCTCCATTGATAAGATAAATAGGCTGGCGGATGCTGCCAATGTTTCATATTCAAAGGTGAGGTGGCGGGATTTTCGGCACTTGAGGGCAGAGGTTGACGGAATTTCAGCCACTTCTGCATCCAAGCCGACTTAAAGCTCGCCACTCCGAGCCACTATATCCCATAAAATTCCTTATTATGGATAATCATAACCTATAATATTCCAATTTGGGGGCAAGGTGGCGGAAAATTCGCCACTCTTGGCCAGGAACTGGCGAAATCTCGGCCACCCTTGAGCAAAACCTGCCTAAATTTCAACCACCTCAAGGTGAGATCGGCCCAAAATTTGCCAGAATGTTCCCGTCCTGACGGGAAATTCGCCACCCCGGCGAGGAGGCTGACGGATTCTTAGCCACTTTTACGTGGGACCTGCCTGCAATCTCGTCACCCTCGGTCTAAGCTGACGGATTCCCAGCCACTTTCGTAGGGGATCTGCCTACAGTCTCGTCACCCTCGGTCTAGGCTGACGAATTTTCAGCTATTTCGGCGCGCAACTCGCCCAAAAACTTGCCACCCTCGGTCCAGGATGACTGAAAATTCGCCATCCTTGGTCCAGGGTGACCGAAAACTCGTCACCAGCGATTTGGGCTGACTAAAGACTCGCCACCCACCTTAGAGATCTGGCCGAGAGCTTGTCACCCGCGCTTTTAGGTGGAGAGAAGGCAGCCATCCGCCTCAAAGACCCGGCAAAATGCCGCTAGCTGACCCAAGCCCCACCTCTACCGGGAGACCGGGCGTGATAGCATGGCAGACCCCCATACCGCCACAGTGGCACCATCAGAATGATGAAAACCGCAACGTGCATTTTTCGGGGTAGACTCCCATGCCGCTGCGGCGGCACCACCAGAAGCATGAAAACGGCCGGATCTATTTTCGTGGTAGACTCCCATGCCGCTGCGGCACCATCAGATGGATGAAAATTCCTGGACTGCCATCCCGGTATCTTCAGGGTAGGCCCTCATGCTGCTAAGTCAGCACCAGCAGAAGGGAGCCAGCCCCAGTGAACATGCTAGTTATGACATGGCTTGCGCAGCCAAAACCCCATGCCCCCTCATACTGAATATCGACAGCCAGAGTCAGGCTTTCTTGTTCTTGTAATCCTTGATCGCCTCGTGCAGGGCATCGGCAGCCAGGTTAGAACAGTGCATCTTGTTTGCCGGAAGCCCATCGAGGGCTTCCGCGACGGCCCTGTTTGAGATCTCCATGGCTTCCTCAAGGGTCTTGCCCTTAACGAGCTCGGTCACCATGCTGCTTGTAGCTATCGCGGCACCGCAACCGAAAGTCTTGAATCTCGCATCGACTATCCTACCATTCTCGACTTTTATCATAAGCTTCATGACATCCCCACAGATGGGGTTCCCTACCTGCCCTACCCCATCTGCATCAGGCATATCACCAACATTCCTCGGATTCATGAAATGATCCATAACCTTCTGGGAATACATATCCGACTCATCCTCCCCCCGCTTTTCTATACGCCAAATGGTGACATAGCCCTGAGTTTCTCCACGATCTTGGGAAGCACATCTAGAACATACCTCACATCTTCTTCGGTGTTATCTCTTCCAAGAGTCAGCCTCAGGGATCCATGCGCCAGCTCGTGGGGGATTCCCATGGCCAGTAGAACATGCGATGGCTCTAATGCACCTGATGTACAGGCAGATCCTGATGAACCTGCGATGCCCTCAAGGTCTAGATTCAGCAATATTGATTCTCCTTCTATGAATTTGAAGCAGAAGCTAGCATTCCCGGGAAGCCGTTCACCGGGGTGTCCAGTCAGTGTTACCTCAGGAATGGAATTCATGATGCCTTCGATAAGCATATTGCGCAAACTCGTAAGTCTTGCCGCATATTCGGGTTGCTCCTGAGATGCCAGTTCTATTGCCTTTGCAAGGCCCACAATAGCCGGGACGTTCTCAGTTCCAGCCCTCCGGCCACGTTCCTGAGCGCCGCCGGTCATGTATGGGCGGAATCTCACACCCTTGCGAACGTAAAGCGCGCCTATGCCCTTGGGGCCATAGAACTTATGCGCTGAGAGCGAGAGCATATCTACCCCAAGATCCCTGACATTCACCGGGAGATTGCCTATTGTCTGAACGGCATCTGTGTGGAAATATATCCCTGCTTCCCGGGCGATCTTCGCGATCTCATCAATAGGTTCTATCGTCCCGACCTCGTTATTGGCGTGCATCACGGAGATCAGGATCGTCTTGTCGGTTATGGCCTTCTTTACATCCTCGGGATTCACCATCCCATAGGAATCTACTGGCAGCAAAGTCACCTCGAATCCTGATTTCCTCAGGTCTTCACAGCTATTCAGCACGGCATGGTGCTCCACTGAAGATGTTATGATGTGGTTTCCCTTCTTCTGATTTGCCAAAGCGACTCCCTTGATTGCAGTATTGTCCGATTCAGTGCCTCCGGAAGTGAATATCACCTCAGAAGGATCCGCTCCGATCGCACTGGCCACTTTGTCTCGTGATTCGTCAAGCGCATTTCTCGTCTCCCTGCCGAAGGCGTGTATACTTGACGGATTGCCGAACTTCTCCGCAAGATACGGCATCATGGCTTCAATAACCTCTTTCCGACAGGACGTAGTCGCCGCGTGGTCCAAATATACCTTCCGCATTCAAACAGCCCCTCTTTCATAGAAAATCATAAGTAAACTGCTCAGGATTATCTCTTCAAAGCTCCTATATATTATTCCGTGAGATGGCCCTTTCAAAGCTCCTGCACGTTACCCCGCAAGGTGGCCCCTCAAAACTCCTGTATATTACTCTGGAGGACGGCCCCTCCTTGAGTGCGGTTCAATAATCAATCAATGCACCAAGGAAGGGCAAGATCTCCTGGACCACAGATCTCTGGACCACAGATCTATAGATGACCAAGCTCAAATTTCGAAATATGAGCTGGTCGTGTGCGGTGCGCCTGGCAGCCGCGTAGTGACATACATAGCTGGGTTATCTTCCCGCCAATGACGCCAGTGACTGGCTTGCCCCCTCACGTGGTGACATACATAGCTGGGCCATCTTTCCAACTCTGGATCTGGCGATCAATATCATAGATTGTCGTCATATATCAGGCCAGGCCGTAATCCTCAAGCACGACCTTATTGAGGTCGATCCTCTCTTTTACGACCCTCCATGCTTCATCCTCGGTGTCTGGCATCGCGTCCAGATCCTTTTGCATTTTCTCCAGCCACGGTCTCTCGCGATCCGATATTATGACGCGGCCTTCTCTACCTGCGGCTTTAAGAGCCTCAATTGTCGCTTGCGCAGCAGCCCTGGCCTGGTCGTAGTGTGTCGATTCTCGTAAAATTTCCTTGCTTATCATCAAGACGACATCGGGCCTTAACACATAAGCCTGTGGATCCAGACGGCTATCCGAACCAACGAACCAGTCGCGAAGCTTGAGTGCTGATTCCCGCCCATCCTGGCTTGCCGTATTCATCAATCGGCAGTCATATGCTAGTTGTTCTATTGAAACAGTGGGAGCCATGCCCGCAAGGAGTTTCACGTTTTGGACGGATTCGTTGCTCCAAAGATCCGCCACAGCAGCCGCGATGTTCCCCAATGGACTAAAATGTGCGCAAGCAGCTGATTTCCCTTCCATAGCAATGGGGTATCCCGTGATCGCCTTAATATATGGCCCTTCATATGCACAGTCTTTGCTCGGCCCTATCGCCCCGGCTTCATACGCGACAAGACTCCTGACTGCGCTTACGACCCTTACGACGGCTGCAAACACCCGAGGTATATAACCCTTTTCTGCCAGCATCATGGCCGTGTTCCCGAAGCCGCAGGCTGTATCACCTGACGGGATGCTTCCCGTCTCGTTAGCAATGGATACTATCGCTTTCCAAAGTCTTTCCATGTCCCGTGCAGCCATAACACCCAGAGAGAAGATGACAGCCTGCAGATCACAAGTTAAAAGCGCGTCATCGTGGACCTCCTTTCCACCCGTCGACTCGATGGCCAAAAACTCCGCCCCGGCTTGGGCGCACCCCCGGAATGTCTCAAGCATCGCGTCAAGCATCGGACCTTCCGACATCCGAGGAGGCCTTATCATATCCCGGACGTCATTTGGTGTAATCCTCATTACGCTCTTGAGTCCATGCCTGGATTCATACTCGCGCATCGCGTCCCTGACTATATTCGTGATCTCGATGCCCCATTCGGGGTGAATAGTCGTAGGGGGAAGGAGCTCAACCTCGACTACCAGGCCTGGTACAGTAAGCTCGCTGGCACGCGTCAGGATGCCGTCGATCATCTCTCTATACTGCCGTTTGACTTCTTCCATAGTCTTTTCATTAATATCCATTGGAGGCAGCGTGAAATTGATTTCCGGGTAGACGATCCCACCACCTATGATCATCCCATTTGCCAGTTTAATAGGCTTTGGAGATATTCCATATATGAAATCCCCCACATCGCTTATGGCCAATTTCTCAAATCGCCCTGTCATATCTGTCAACCCTCCCCAAGATAGTCTGATCCTGGCCGCCGTTTAATCAAATACCCCTGTAGATAGGTACCTCTCTCCGGTATCCGGGAGTATCGCGACAATGAGCTTACCGTGATTCTCCTCCCGCAGCGCTACCTGCACGGCGGCCCACGCGGCCGCGCCAGATGATATCCCTGCGAGTATCCCCTCTTCTCTGGCAAGGCGCTGTGCCATATTTATGGCCTCCTGCTGAGGAACCTGGATTATCTCATCGATCAATTCGCGTTTGAATACTTCGGGGACAAACCCCGCGCCGATTCCCTGTATCTTGTGAGGCCCCGGAGAGCCGCCAGAAAGCACGGGAGATTCCGCCGGTTCAACAGCGATTGCCTTGAAGCCTGGCTTTAAGTTTTTGATCACACTAGCGATGCCGGTGATAGTACCCCCAGTGCCTACGCCAGCCACGACTATGTCGACCTCACCGCAGGTGTCCTGCCAGATCTCTACCGCGGTGGTTTTAATATGAATCTCCGGATTTGCGGGATTTTTGAATTGCTGTGGTATAAATGAGCCAGGGATGGAGGCAGCGAGTTCTTCTGCCTTGCGAACGGCTCCGCTCATCCCCTCGGAACCCGGAGTAAGGACTATTTCTGCCCCGAAAGCGGCAAGGAGCTTCCTCCGCTCAATCGACATCGTCTCTGGCATTGTAAGTATCAGATGATATCCTCTTGCTGCGGCCACAAATGCTAAGGCGATGCCGGTGTTTCCACTAGTGGGTTCAATTATGGTGGACCCGGGTTTAAGTATCCCCGCCTTCTCCGCTGCATTGACCATAGATACACCTATACGGTCTTTGATACTCCCGCATGGATTGAATGATTCCAGTTTGGCGGCTACAGTTGCTCGAGCGCTTCCGGTCACCCTATTCAGCCGGACCAATGGTGTACCGCCAATCAGCTGTGTTATATCTCCTGCGATCTTGCTATTCTGCATATTGCGTCCCTCCTGCTATGTCCGGATATTCGTCTTGATCCTCCATTTTCACAAGTGATGCTATGGTAATAGCATCTAGGGCCTGCTCGATCTGTAATTGAAGGCGCAGCCATGCTGGTCTGCTCAGACAATGCTGTTTCCTTTTACAGCGGCTTGCGGCGCTCCTGCCAGGTGGACCAAGGCAATCAACGGGCGCTATGGGCCCCTCCAATGCGCGGATTACAGAAGCTACTGTTATATCTCCAGGGTTCTTCGCCAATCTAAATCCACCATTTATTCCTCTTTCTGCCTCCACAAGCCCCGATTGCCTGAGTTTATGGAAAATCAAGGCAAGATAGCCCTTTGAGATACCCTCTCGTTCCGAGATGTGGGCTAACGCAACAGGTTTGCCGTCTTTGGACATGAGGGCTAGAGCACACATCGCCCGGACGCCATACCTTGCCCTTGTGGAAAGCTTCATCATGATGTGCCTATCACCCCCCTAAAAAAGATTAGCAATTTGATTATCTTTTACTTGAATAGACTATATCACTTACGAAAGGATGCGTCAATCATGTCTCTCCCATTTCGGGCGCATAACTACCCAGGAGATCTGTCCATCTCGTAGACAGATGGAATGCTCTCTGGAAGAAGGAAGGCATGTGCCCATCTGGAAATCCAGAAAACTCTTCTTGACAGTCCAAAAGAATCCAGAATATAATAGCGGCAATAAAGCTTTCGCAGAGAAAGATTCAAGAATTGAACCTCGCATCGAGAGCGGCGGAGGGACTGGCCCAATGAAGCCCGGCAACCGGCAGCCTTGGTGCTCCAGTGGTGCCAAATCCTGCAGGGCGAGGTCTGGTGGGATCCAGATGAAATCCCGCAGACGTGGAACCTGGGAGATGGGAGGAGGGTGTCAGATGAGCATGCGCATGACGGCCTCTCCTGATTTCGGGAGAGGCCAAAAAGTTCCATGGGGGTGAACGCGGAGATTCTGCAGCGAGAGCAGAAATCCTGCAACTAGATAGGGTAACTGATATTCCCGTTCGGAGATTATGCCGGTGACCGCAGTGGGGCTATCTTCAATGCACAAGCGATTCAAATGGCTGAAGGCTGGATATCACATGGCTGAAGGCTAGATATCGCATAGATGTAAGCCCGAAAGATGGACCGGGCAGATTCATAGATAGGAGGAATTTCTGTGCAGAGTTATCTTAAGTCTCGGATACTATTGGCGATTTTACTTGTGGCAGCAAGTCTGGTCGTCGTGTTACCTTGTTATGCAGCAACCGTCATCAGAGTAGGGGCAACCCCCGTACCTCATGCGGAAATCTTGGAAGTCATAAAGCCTATCCTCGAAAAGCAAGGCATTACGCTCAAGGTTATAGAGTTCTCTGATTATGTTAGGCCAAACCTGGCGGTGGCTGATGGCGAACTGGACGCCAACTTTTTCCAGCATATTCCCTACCTGGAGAGCTTTTCACGAGACCATAAACTGGATCTCACCTGGATTGCGAAGGTGCATATCGAACCCATGGGCATCTATTCTAAGAAGATCAAGAACCTCTCGGAGTTGAGGGAGAAGGCAGTCGTCGGGATCCCCAATGATGAAACCAACGGCGGCAGAGCGCTCCTCTTGCTGCAATCAGCAGGCCTCATAGAGCTCAGGAAGGGCGTAGGTGCCAAGGGCACACCCCTCGATATCGTCAAGAACCCCAAAGGGCTCTTGATCCGTGAATTGGAGGCTGCGCAGCTCCCCAGAGCCCTTGATGATCTTGATATTGCAGTTATTAATGGAAATTTCGCTCTGCAGGCAGGAATGACACCCACTAAGGATGCACTGAAACTGGAAGGCGCAGAATCGCCTTATGTGAATGTGCTGGTCGTGAGGACCAAAGACAAGAACAATCCCGCGCTGCTCAAACTCGCCAGGGCGCTGAACAGCAAAGAAGTCAAGGATTTCATCCTTGGAAAATACGCCGGAGGGGTTGTGCCCGTATTCTAGGTCTTGATCTTATGTATCATGCTTTTATGGGCCGCTGTTCCTGTCCTATCTGGTCTTAATTGCCGACATGGCCGGCATGCCCGTGTAAATGAGAGGGACGGTGTCGCCGAGGATGCCGTCCCCCCATTGAAGAAGACGCCTATGCTCCCGGGATATACTCCCCAAACAAGTCAGATCCTAGCTATATTTCGGTCCGCAAGGCGAAATCCCGGAAATTATCCCCGAAAAGCCTCGCTGCGTCACGCTCAATCTCTTCCTCTTCTGGGACCCAGCCTGTTTCGAGCAAGTCAAGATACTTATCTTGTAAGACTTTTGCTATGGTCGCTTTTGAGTGTTCCCACTTATATATGAGCTGGTCAAACACGCGAGCATCGGAATGCTGAGGTATGAAGCTGGTTCCCAGAAGCTCGACACGCATACGGGTTATCTCTTCCACGAGGCTCGGATTATTCAAAAACCACCAGCACCCAAATATCATAAGGTTGCGGAACTTGCGGGCCATCACGGACAGTTCATGCTGATTTTCTCTCGAAAGCAACGTGACCATAAATTTGTTTTCAGGATACCTGGCTGCAAGGTATTTTATGACCCTGATGTTCATCCGCCCGACCGCGTCGCCGGCGTCCCCGAGGCCAGGGTTGACTTGCCGGTCGACCCCGATCATCATGGCAAATGGCACACCCAGCTCGCGTGAGACGGGGATTACACAATCCTCGATGAACCTCGCGCGGGGCGAATCCTCAGGGATATTGAAATCATAAGGAAGTGAAACCGCCATGTAGACAGCCTTCATCCGCCCTATCCAGTCCTCCAGAAATCGCCTTACGCCTTTGAGGGTATCGGCTGATAGATCCTCTGAGACATCATAGCCCCATTCGCGGAGACGCTGGCATGCCACAGGCCACGAATTCAAGAGCACATCAAGGCGAAGAGCGGCAAGGAAGCGCTCATCGCGCCGTTTGCCATCCAGCCACATCTTTCTTTCGCGCGGATTGAAGGGATCATTGGTCATCACAATCTTGTCGATGCCCTCAAGCTCGAAAACGCGATCCACATAGTCTTCAACAGTGATGTCCCGGAAAAACTGCCGGTAGGATTCAAGATCGCGGGATTTGACATCGAGGCCGAGCCTTGACAGGACAGTGAGGACACCACGGCATGCTTCACTGCAAGGGGTCCGCTCGATGAAAAGGGCCTTCCAGATCAAGTCAGCTTGTTCGCGCTTGGACATAGCCCAAAATCTGGAGTATGGTATATCCACGACCCTCATAGTCTCAGCTACAAGGTAATGGTATGTAAGGAGTTCATCAATCCCCCAAAGGAAAAGGTCGCCGAATGTCGGCGGGAAGATGTGGGTATGCACGTCCGTAATTCGGGCCTTGCTGACGGCATTGGACACAACCTCACGAAGTCGCGCAGGATCTTCTATATGCATCGCATGTACCTCCGTAGAATTTGATAAAATGGGACAGGCGCGAATCACGCCGCAAAAAATAGGTATGCCTCCTACGGCTATTCGTCCAGTCTCCCGGGCATCAGGCCCAAAGGCAATGGGGCAGGACGCTCGCACGTGCTCTGGATCTCGATATGTTTACCTTCCCTCGCTGCATCATGGAAGGCATGCATTATGTCCAGGACGTGATAGGCGAGTTCTCCATTCGCCCGATGGGGCCTTCCAGACCGGAGAGCATAGGCCATGTCTGCCGCTCCGATGCCCCTGCTGTTCTGAGAATACCCATGCGTCAATGGAATCTCGCTCCACTCACTCGCGCCAGCCCTCTTTATGCGGACCGGTCCTCCGAAGGTATTCGGATCAGGCACACTCAGGGTTCCCTCAGTCCCGTAGACCTCGATTCGCGGAAGCTCAGCTCCCCAGACATCAAAACTAGTGATTATGGTCCCGATGGCGCCGCTGGCGAAGTCCAAAATGCCTGCCACATGTGTGGGGACATCGACCTTGATCTTTGTGCCATATTTGGGCTTGCTGGTAATGATCCTTTCCGGGAAAGTGATTCTGGTTGAACCGGTCACGCGGCGAACTGGCCCCAGGAGGTTTATGAGAGCGGTGAGATAATAGGGCCCCATGTCAAACATCGGACCGCCGCCAATTTTGTAGTAGAATTCGGGATCCGGATGCCAGCTCTCAGGCCCGTGACCCATCATGAAAGCGGTCGCTCCCACGGGTTCGCCAATCCAGCCATCATCAATGAGCTTCCTGCAGGTCTGAAGCCCGCCACCCAAAAATGTATCCGGCGCGCATCCGACCCTTAGCCCCTTTGCCGCTGCCGTCTCAAGTATCTCTTTTCCCTCTTCGCGCGTAATGGCCAGAGGCTTCTCATTGTGGACAGATTTTCCTGCGTTCAAGGCCGCCATCGCTACCTGGTAATGAGCTCTCGGAACGGTAAGGTTGATCACGATCTTTATATCCGGGTCCGCCAGGAGTTCCTCTACAGTGCATGCCTTGGCTCCAAATTCGGCAGCCTTGGCCTGCGCCCTCCCCATATCGAGGTCTGCGCAAGCGACGATATCGAGTATCTCAAATGTCTTGCCTGCCGAGAAATAGATGCCACTAATAGTGCCGCATCCGATTATGCCCACCTTCGTTGGTTCAATGCTCATACTCATAGATGATCCCCTCACCTTCCTTGAATTGGATATCGCTTCCCACAACGAAATTCCCACCCAGGGCATATCGACAAATAATTCGAGATCGACACCCTATTTCCCTATGGTTCACCGCTGTTAACTGAATGATAACTTCAGGTAGCAAGTCTTAATTGATGTATCTCCACTGGGAAAGATAGGACTCCTGTTCATCAGTCAAATGATCTATCTGAATCCCGGCGGTCTGGAGCTTTATGTGCGCAATCTGCTGGTCTATCTTGCCAGGTACAGGGATAAGACCCACAGGAAGTTCCCTCGCACTGCGGGCGCACCATTCAAGGGCCAATGCCTGTACAGCGAATGAAAGATCCATGATCTCCACTGGATGGCCGTCGCCTGCGGCGAGGTTGATCAGTCTGCCCTGAGCTATCAAATAGATCTTCTTACCGTCGGAAAATGAGAACTCCTCGATGTTATTGCGGACAATTCTCGAAGAAGCCATTCGCCGCAGGGCTCTCACATCGACCTCAACATCAAAATGCCCGGCATTGGCCAAGATTGCTCCATCCTTCATGAGGTTGAAATGCTCTTCCCCGATGACCCCGCAGTTTCCCGTGGCGGTGAGGAAGACGTCGCCTACCTTTGCGGCCTCTTTCATCGGCATTACTTCAAAACCATCGAAAACGGCCTCAAGAGCCCTGACCGGGTCTACCTCAGTAATAACCACCCTGCCACGCATTCCTCTGATCTTTTCAGCGATACCACGCCCGACCCAGCCGTAACCAGCAACAACAAAGATCTTCGATGACACCACCAGGTTCGTCGCCCGCAAGAAACCCGCGAGGGCCGATTCACCAGTCCCATAGCGGTTGTCAAATAGATGCTTCATTCTAGCATCGTTTACCGCTACAATGGGAAATGGGAGGACTCCGTCCTTTTCCATAGCCTTTGCGCGGTTGATGCCAGTAGTCGTCTCCTCACAAGCTGCAAGGGTTTTACTCTTCAGTTTCGGAAACTCCTGCACAAGGGTCGCAGTGAGGTCTAGTCCGTCGTCCAATAAGAGATCCGGCGAATACTCAAGGACGCGTCGCAGGTTTCCTGCATGCTCTTCATCGCTCTCACCATACCAGGCGTAAACATGCGCTCCCATTTGAGCCAAAGCATGAGCCACGTCGTCCTGAGTAGACAGAGGATTGCTTCCCGTGATGGCGACATCCGCTCCACCTTCCATAAGGCACAATGCCAGTCTAGCCGTCTTTGCCTCCAGGTGGATCGACATGCCTATTGTCATTCCATCAAAAGGCTTGTTTTGACGGAAATTCTGTTCGATCTCCGCCAACACAGGCATATGAGTTCGCGCCCATTCGATTTTGGCGGCCCCTTCATCCATGTCTCTATTTACCCCCATCCTGATGATCACCTGTCTTTTAGAGTTTCGTAAAACTCAGGCATTGAAAAGATATGCAGAAAGCCGGCATGAATTAGCTGGCAAAACCTGCAGCCTTTATTCCCCTCGGATCTTCAAGAATAACAGAGCAGCTGTTGTCTTTGCATCACAGATCACGCCATTTTCTACCATGCGAATTGCCTCATCGAGAGTGACGGTCTCAGTCTGGATGAACTCATCTTCATCGGGGTGCGCGGCCGTCCGTGACAAGCCTCTCGCAATGAAAATATGGATGATCTCGTCGGAAAACCCAGGCGTTGTATAAAAACTCAGTATCTTCTGGAAGGAAGCTCCGACATAACCGGTTTCTTCTTCAAGCTCTCGTCGCGCGCACTCCATTATCTCCTCATCCCTATCAACCTTGCCGGCAGGTATCTCAAGAGTCACCCTTCCTATTGGGTAGCGATATTGCCTTACCATTACGATCCTGTTCTGATCAAGAAGCGGTATTATTGCCACCGCCGCGGAATGCTCCACGACTTCCCTGGTGGAAGTCCGGCCATCAGGGAGCTTCACCGTATCTACCCGTAGGTTTACGATCTTTCCCTCATAAATTCTCTTTGTGTCAACTGTATCCTCCTGGATCTTACTTGCATCGAAGACCAAATTCAAAGCCAAAACCCCCTGTCTGTAAGACCTAAGACATGTTTGACTGAAGCTAACGCGCGGCTATGTCCTCTGCGATCCTCATTCGCGCCGCTAAGATGAGCGGAATCTCGGGCACACTATGCGATGCTGGCGCCCTCTGATTTTCGAACATGTGAGGAGGCGCCTCCTGTCGGATGGCGCCACCCCACCCTGCTTATCCATTCTCCATCAATCTCTATGAAAGAGCAAGACCTCGACCTTGGCCAAGACCTTGAATCTGGCAAATATGACCGAGCTGACAAGATTCTCGCCAGCTGACCCAAGTCCCACCATCCCCTGCCGGGAAACCGTGCGCGGTAATATAGCGGCATTGTCTTCCTTTCAAATCTGAATTTGGCCATCCTTAGACACTGGAAAAGGAAAATGCGACCCGGCATAATCAGAAAGATCTTGTCAGCTGACCTTTCGATCATAGGATGACCGGAGGATCTCCTTTAGCTCTTCGATCAGTGGCAGCCTTGGATTGGTGACTGTACACTGGTCGGCAAAGGCCTGATTGGCTAGTTTGTCCACTGCCTGTTCGAATTGCTTTTCCGGAACCCCGCACTCTTTGATCGATAAAGGCATCCCCACTTCTTCCATTAGGCGTAGGATCGCTGCAATCAGACTGTTGACGCCTTCTTCTGGAGTCTCTGCCTGTAGACCCAGCATTCGTGCGACCCTGGCATATCGTTCCGGGGCCTGATAAGTGTTGTATTTGGGGTATGGCATGAGCTTGGTCGGCCGACTTCCATTGTATTTGATTACCGCCGGCATTAACACTGCATTAGCCCTCCCATGCGGAATGTGAAATTCGCCACCTAAAGCATGAGCAAGACTGTGGTTTATGCCCAGGAATGCGTTCGTGAAAGCCATGCCTGCCAAGCATGAGGCATTATGCATCTTTTCCCTCGCCAGCCGGTCTGATCCGTTCTTATAAGCCTTGGGCAGGTATTCGAATACGATTTCAATTGCCTTGAGAGCCAGGGCATCCGTATAATCGCTCGCCATGATGGAGACATAGGCTTCCAAAGCGTGAACTAGGACGTCGAGACCGGTGTCTGCTGTGACTTTGGGCGGAATGGTCATGGTGAAATCAGGGTCAATTATTGCTACATGGGGCGTCACTGCGTAGTCAGTTATCGGATATTTTATGTTATTCGTCCGATCCGTGATGACAGTGAAAGCAGTGACTTCAGATCCTGTGCCGCTAGTGGTCGGGATTGCAACAAACTCGGCCTTCAATTGTGGGAAGAGAAATGCTCGCTTGCGAATGTCTTGAAATCTCAGTTTCAAATTCTGGAATGTGATATCTGGATACTCATAGAACAGCCACATGCATTTGCCTGCGTCTATGGCTGAGCCTCCGCCGATGGCAATAATGGTATCAGGTTCAAATTGTCGCATTTCACTAACTCCGCGCATAACCGTTTCCACCGAAGGATCAGGTTCGACGTCGCTGAAGATCTTATACTGTATTCCGGCTTCATCTAACCATCTAGTTGCCTTATCCACATAGCCGAGACTGACCATCATCTTATCTGTGACGATCTGCGCGCGCTTCCCCTTCAACTGGGCAAGATAGCGAATAGAACCGGGCTCAAAGTAGATCCGGGGCGGCACTCGAAACCATTTTTCATCGATCTTACGGTCAGCTCTCCGCTTAATGGAGATGAGGTGTTTGATTCCAACGTTATCGGCGGTGGAATTGCCGCCCGCTGAGCCACAGCCCAGGGTAAATGAAGGCGGCAAGTAGTTATAGCTATCGCCGACGCCACCCAGTGCGCTCGGGCTATTTATCAACAGACGCCCAACTTTGACTTCATGGCAGAATCTATCGATTACTGTCTGGTCTGTTGAATGAATAACTGCAGAATGTCCCAAACCGCCGAACTCCGTCATTTCTATGGCACGCTTGATGCCCTCAGATGGCCCTTTCACTTCATAATAGGCGATAATGGGGCTCAGCTTTTCCCGAGAAAGCGGGTATTTCTCACCTACACCCTTGAGAGGAGCAATGAGGAGGCGCGTTCCTGCCGGTACTCTGATCCCGGCTAAACGGGCGATGGTCTCTGCACTCTGCCCAACCACCTGGGGGCTCATTCCACCCCGCTTGGCATCGATGGCTATTTCTTCTACTTTCTTGGTCTCAAGATCATTGAGGAAATATCCGCCGAGTTTTATCAGTTCGGCCTTTACTTGAGAGGCGATATCTTCGTCAACTATGATGGCTTGCTCAGATGCACAAATGGTTCCGTTATCAAAGGTCTTGCTTAAGACAATATCGTGGACTGCCTGGGGGATATTAGCCGTCTTCTCGATATAGGCAGGCACATTTCCGGGGCCTACGCCCAAAGCTGGTTTTCCGCTGCTATATGCTGCCTTCACCAATCCCGACCCGCCAGTCGCGAGTATGAGGTCGACCCCCGGATGGGTCATTAAGAGGTTAGTGGCTTCGATAGATGGTTCCTCAATCCAACTGATGCAACCTTCCGGAGCTCCCGCTTCGATCGCCGCTTGCAGCATGATTTTGGCAGCTGCTGCACTGCAGTTTTGAGCTTTCGGGTGGAAGGCGAAGATGATCGGGTTTCGAGTTTTCATCGCGATTAGTGATTTAAACATAGTTGTAGATGTCGGGTTTGTCACCGGAGTAACGCCAGCGATCACCCCTATTGGCTCGGCATATTCGGTAATTCCTAATTGCTCGTCCCGATGCAGGACACCAACGGTCTTTACGTTACGGATGTGATTGAAGACGTACTCTGTCGCTACAAGGTTTTTGATTGCTTTATCTTCGCAAATGCCCATCTTTGTTTCTTCCACGGCCATATGGGCTAAGCGCAAATACGCATCGACACCGGCTAACGCCATAGATTCAACGATTTTGTCTACTTGCTCTTGCGAAAACTTCGCCAGTTCAACCTTCGCCTTTACCGCCTTGCCGACCAGGGCATCGATTTTCTGCCCTATTTCCTTATCATGCTGCAGCGACACTGACATACATATTACCTCCTCACATTAGAGAAACTCGCTCCATAGATTGTAACTTTTTTTACGATCTATGCTTGTGAAAATAATAACAATCTCAAAGAGATTTGTCAATGGGCCATCAGAAATTTCTCGTGGGCGCATAACACTAGGGATGGATCTATCAATTAAGCCGCTACCCAAGCGTCGGAAGTGAATCCACTCCGCTCATCTTGCACCTTATGCACACTTCGGGAATTTCCACATGGCCACATACAGAGGATATCCTCTCTATATGAGTCATTCGATTGAACCTATCTGCGCCCCGGCTGGATCCTGAAAGAAAGGGCCATCAGGCTCTCACTTATATGAACGTTCTCGACAGCTACCCCGTCAGGCGTCTTTAGCGATACCGGCGCGAAATTCCATATTCCCTTCACTCCTCCCTTAACGAGGATATCAGCGATTTCCTGGGCAGCCTCTTTAGGAGTGGTGATTATGCCAATCTTAACGGGATTTTCAAGCAGGTATTGTTCAAGTTCCCTTACATCCTGGACATAAACTCCTCCCACAATTTCACCAATTACCTCAGGGGCATTATCGAATATGGCCTTGATGAAAAAGCCCCTCTGCCTAAAGCCTGGATAGTTGGCTATTGCCCTGCCAAGATGGCCGGCGCCGACCAGCACCATTTCTGTCTTTTGATCTAAGCCCAAAATCCGTCCAATTGCTCTTAGCAGTTCATCAACTCTATAGCCATATCCCTCTTGACCGAAGTTTCCAAACCAGCTCAGATCCTGTCTTATCTGAGATGGGTTGCTCCCGATCTTAGCGGCTAATTCTCTTGAAGATATTCTCTCGACTTCCCTCTTTGAAAGATTTTCAAGATAACGGTAATATACAGGCAACCGCCTAATGGTAGCAAATGGGATACCATCACACCCTTTTGTCCTGACCTTCTCTTTATCAGTGGCCACTTGCATCCTCTCCCTTCGCCTTGAACAATTTTTGCAAGGCCCTGGCGCTGACATCCGCATCTACGAGTGTCCCCGGACCGCCAATGCATCCTCTTTCGCAAGCCATGCCCTCTACGAAATCAGCTTTTAAGCCGCCTTTTGAAACTTGCCTTAACGCCTTCATGCAATTCTCCACGCCAGATAATGATAACATCTCAGGTGGAGTGTCTGAAGCAGAGAAAGCAGTGCATTTTTTGACTGCGCTCGCTACTCCGCCTGCGCTGCAGAAGCCCATTCCATCGAGTGACGCTCCCTGACAAGATGAGAGCGCGTCCCCGCCTATCTGGGCAAGATTTATCCCGGCGGCAACCAGGATGGCAGCCAGCTCCTCAAATGTAAGCACCGCATCAACCAATCCTTGGCCCTCTCTGATTGCCTCAGACTTCTTCGCTACGCACGGTCCGATAAACACACATTTGATATCCTGCCCTGCACCATGAGTATTTCTCGCCAGCCTGGCGGCAGTAAGCATTGGAGATGGCGTTTTTGATACCTTTTCGCTGAGGCATGGGAAGTGCAGATCTATAAGTCGCACAAATGCGGGGCAGCAGGAGTTGAACATTATGTCGTTACCTCCCGCCATTCGCTCTGCCAGCTCCCGGCCCTCTTCCCTGGCTACGACATCCGCGGCGACTGCAACAGGAAACACCTCGGCGAAGCCAATATGCACGAGTCCTTTCTCCAGAGCGTCCCAACCCGCCATAGGGCCAAACTGTCCAACCACAGAGGGCGCGACAAGTGCTATAACCACGGTATCTTTGGATTTCAGCATGGTAATGACGCGCAGTATATCAGAGGTATCTGATATGGCTCCAAACGGACAGGCAGTGATGCACGCTCCGCATTCTATACACTTACTGTAGTCTATTTCAGCGCTGCTGTCCCGGCCTGGCTTTATTGCTCCGGCAGCGCAAGCCCTGCTGCATGGCCGTTCACGTTCGATTATTGCGCCAAACTGACATGCCTTGACACATAATCCGCATTCAACACATCTTTCACGGTCTATATGGGCCCGATTCCCTACAATCTCAATGGCTCTTTTACGGCACGCATTGACACAATAATGCGCAACGCAATTACGGCAAGCGTCAGTCACGACTATCCTGTCTATCGGACAGCGGTCACATGCCTTTTCGATTATGTTTATCAGGGATCTCCCAGGCTCTGGAGCCGCAGCCCCCCTGTCCAGCGCTCTCTTTGCCGCCGCAAGCAGACGCTCATCATCGTTCGAAGATCTTAGATCGATGCCAAGCGTTAGTTTTATGCGATCTGCAAGGATTGCTCTTTCTTTGAACTCACAGCACCTATAGTTTGTTATACCCTCCCGAGTCAGCTTTCTGGGCAGGAATTCTATTTCATCTTCGAGTTTGTCTTCAAAAGCCAGAGCCGCTATTTCAGTCCAGACTTTTCTCTTTATCTTGGCAACCTCGGATATCACTCGACTTCCCTTCCCTCTGACTGCGCTATGCTCTTCTTTATTGCTTCCATTACCTTTTCAGAAGTAGCATTGTATAAAACGATATCTCCTACATTTACCCTGGGCCCCTTCTTGCATTCGTTGAAACAAGAAACGAGATTTACATCGATGTGCCTTTTTATCTCCTCGGGCAAGTTTTCCAGGTAATTAAGAATCCGGGAATTCCCCATCAGGTGACACGACGTGCCAACGCAAATTTCAACGCGGATCTTGCCACACATAGACTCTTGCCTCCTAAAATCGCTGAATTTCAACTTCTTTCCCCATACTGCTCAAGAGGGCCTTCAAATGTTCTACCGCTTCGGATCTAGCCCAACTTCCGCACTCAGAGCACTGGAACCCTTACGGTACCTATGTTCTTTGTCAAATTACGTCACTATCTTACGACCATGTCTTCACCGGCTTGATCATCCGGGGCGATATGCCTAGCGCCTCATAGATAGCAAGATGCTCAGGATCCGGTTTGGCAGCCTTCCTAATCCGCAACTGCGACCATCTGAGGTCGGCAATACCACTGTCACAATCTGATGGTTGGAAAGCGTCTCCCGCACGGTTGCCCAGCTCGTGTAATGCCCTCTGTCTTGTAGCGTCTTCTCTATGGCAACGAGCAGGTGATATGCAAGCACGCACAAGAAGATGTGAGTCTCTACCCGGTTTTTCAACTGATGAAAGATCGGTCTCTCAGCAAGGGGGCTCTTCATGGCCCGAAATGCTGACTCTGCCCGTGTCAGGAGAGAATACACACGCCAGATCTCTTCAGCGTCTATGTCCTTGCGATCTGTCCTAAGTAGATATCCACCATCCAGGCTCTCCGCAATCGCCTTCTTCTCCTTGTTCTCTTCCCAATATACTTTCCCATCTTCTAATCCGATCGTGTAATACCTAGCGACTCGTGGATAGCGCTCCTTCAGCCTTCCGATCCTCTCGTAGATCTTGTCCTCCGCCTTCAGCTTGCCGGCCTCAACCCTCTTTGCCAGCTTCCCCAGATCAATAAGAAGCCGAGCCTCGTGTTTCTCCCGAATGGCACGATCCTTCGCCGCCCGCTCCTCGCTTAAACAAAGCACATATGTATCCCCGCATTCCCCTTCCTTTACACGCACCTTCGTCTTCTTTTGAGCCGGATTGTTTGGAGAAGGCTCCCGTACCACCTCACGCCAGCCATCAGTCTCAAATTCGTCCAACCATTTATTCCTCTCCGATTGACGCGTTGCAACAATGTAGTGATATCCAGCGCCCCGGATGGCTTCCAAGTCCTCTTCATAAGCCATGCCCCGATCAACGACCACTGTCGCGCCTTCCTTTTTCCCAACCCGTGCCTCAAGAACCTCTAACATTGGGGTTACCGTCTTTTCATCCTTTTCATTTCCTTTGAACACTTCATGGGCTATAGGAAATCCATCCCGGTTTACCACCAATCCTACAACCACCTGCTTGCAGTCAGGACGCTTGTCGCGGGAATAACCCCGCAGCGCCATTGGGTTTCCTTCGCATTTTCCTTCAAAATAGGTTGAAGTGAGATCATATAGGTAGATGGTTGTATCCAGATTGAATAGGTCCCTCTCTTTCTCTACTAAACCCTTCTCGATCTCACCCCGGCGTGGCCAGAGCTGATCGAGATTGCGGTAAAGCGTATCATCATTCAGCTGAGAGAGGTCAACCCCGAGAAGATCCTGAAGAGCGGTGCGGTTGACCCAATCAGGCATGGCATGTTCTGAGGCAGGCGATATCAATCGGTTGAGCGTCATCACCCGCGTCAAGAGACGCTCCCTCTCTGATAACCCTGCCCTCTGTAGCACATCATCAATCTCAAGCCGATTCCAGAATTCGTTACCCACATGCACTGTCCCGGCTTCCCGCCCTTGTTCCACCTCTATGCGATCAGGGTATACAGAGATAGGCCCATCCTCTACTTGCTTAGGATGCTGCGCTTTTGGCCGGCGCTCTCTGACTTTAGCCACAATGTCAGCTACCAGAGGATCAGTAGGGGCCATGTCAATTGAAAGCTGCCCCAGCAACGCCTGCTCCACCTGCCGAGCGAGTGCAAGCCATTCCTTGGCAGGTCGCGGCTTCAGGTTACCCAAAGAACAGATGACCTTCTGTCTGGGTCCCTTCGGAGTCATCACAGACTCTACAAGGAGGTAATTTTCGTATGTCTTGCCGTTTTTGGCATGTCGAGTTGTTTTACGTATATACATGCCACTATCATATCATGTATCTAAGAATTGTCAAGCGAAAATCGTATCACTTGTCGTCACTATTTTGAGCTTATGCAGATGGACAATGTGTCTAGCTGGGCTTTTGCCTTACTCGACACCCCAAAATGATCGAAAAATAGGCCTGGGTTGCGGAAGTTGGGCTAGGCATCAACTGAACAGATCGCATGAGCTCCTCATGGGCGGGGTTGAGGGCCTTCCCAACCAAAAAGGTGACTTTGTCTGCTTTCAAAAGCTCTCCTGCGAGGAGGGTAGCCCCGTCCCGAGATTCCCTCAGCGGCCCGCCGGCCATTGTGTTTTCTAGCTTCTCAATACACTTGTTAAGGGTCAGAATTCCTTCTGTTACCATATCTACCCCTTCGATGCTGGCAATCGGAGGAACACTTGGATCCTCATATTCCAAACTGGTCCTCAATGGCCGATTCATCTCCCTGGCCACCATATTGGCTGTAGCTCCCCCGCAGATGATCCTCTTGGCATCTCGAGCTCCCAATAACTTGGAGACGACAGCATGATCCAATCTTGCGTCTTCGGGCGGTCCCGTTAACAAGATAATGACCCTTGGAGTCCTCGCCTTTGCTATCACAACAGTTGAATCATCCCCCAGCGTGGACAGGTAGCACGCGTCCACCAGGTCCATAACCTTTTCAGCTATTTTTGCAGCATCTTCCTGAATCAGGTCCCTACTGATGATGTTATCCGCCAATCCCTCGTCGCCAATGCCGAGTTTGAATAGGCCTCCCCCAACGCCTGCATTTGTTATCCCATCGCTGGCAAGGATCAGGAGATCTCCTGGCTTCACCTGGAAGAAGGCTTCAGCGACGTCTTTCCCAGCTATTTGCCTGGTCCTTCCTTCTACCGGCGCAACCCTGTTGTTGCTCAGCAGGATCAACGGAGGGTTATCATACTCTATCAAATGGGCACTGCCATCCTCCGACACCCGCAATACAGATAGGGTTGAATATGCAATGCCCCTGACTTTGCAGACCGGCAAGGTATCAGCTATCGTCTCAAACACCTGATCTAGTCCGATCTTCCTCTGCAATAAGCGGGAGGCGATTCTAGTCGTGAGAATTGATAGGATACTGGCTTTGATACCACTACCCATGCCATCGGATAAAATCACTGTCGTGGCGTCAGCCGTCTTTATCACTTCGGTTGAATCACCGCACACCTCTTCCCCCTGCTTAGACAGGCTGGCTACACTTACGTCAAGTTTTATGCTCATCCTGTCTTCCCCTCGCTTCTTTCCATTATCTCTATAAGCTCTAAAAGTGTCGCCTTTGTGTCTGCAGTGCTTTCACCTAGCAGCCCAGCGATCTCCTGGGCGATCCTCATCTGCTCTCTGATGACCTTTGACGCGCGGGTAAGAGCTTCACGGCGCATATTGGCCAGCTCTTGCTCTTGCGCCTCCTCGGAGGAGATGTCGGTAATCACCCCTATCACCACCCCATATTTGGGCAAGGGATATAACATCTGACGCGTTACCAGGCCATACTGCTCGTACTGTTTGCGCAGATTGACCATGATCTTCTGCTCATCCCAGACTTTCTTGAAATCTGTGGGGTCGATAAAGGCGCTGAGATGCTTGCCCTTTGGCGGTATCTTTTTCCGGTTGAACATCCTGTTTGCCGCCTGATTGAATTCTTGTATCACCATATCTTTATCAACCACAATAATGGCGTTTAGACTTGTATCTACGACGATGTTAGACAGAGATTCGGCCTTTTCTCGCATATGGGTGACGCACATCTCCGGTTCCGCCAACCCCCGATATACAGCTATCGCCTTTTCCCTGCATGTCGAATAGCCACAGCCGCCGCAGTTCTTTTCGTCTTCGGGAGAAAACTTGCCTGTTAGCGCCAGTATTTTGCGTATTTCTTCCTCTGTAGGCATAGCCTCATCGAGGGGTGTCGCAGAATGCTCTCTTGACAGGCTGACCTGCGGGATCATATGCACCTCTTGGGCTTTCGCCGCTGAATCAATCTCTCTGGAGAACTTGAGAAGCCGTTTTTGTCTAGCGGATATCCCGAGATTATTAGCCATCGCGGGGCCACCGATACATCCACCAGCACATCCAAAAGCCTCAACAAATCGAGGGGACAGATGCCCCTCCTCCATGTCCTTAAATGTCTCCATACACTCCTCGACTCCGCTGATGACTGGCATGTCATCATAAGGTATCCCCTCTAGACCCGAAGCTTTCAAAATCCCGTATCTGAGCGGGTAGGTCCTGGCATGCGTTGAAATCCTATCGGGATATACATCTTCCAGCGTCTCCGGGGCGATTCCGTTCAGTGAGAAATATCCCAGTAACTCCTCAAACGTAATTACCGCATCGAGCGCATCCTCAGCGTCACCCAACCCGGGCTCCGCTTTTTTGGCGAAACATGGCCCCACGAAGACTACCCTTACGTCTTCTCCTCTTTCTTTCTTTATCATCCGGGCATGGGCCGCCATCGGAGACATAAGACGCGCCAGGGAACCCACAAGACGTGGGAAATACTTTTCTATGAGGTTGACTACTACCGGACAGCAGCTCGTTATGATGGTGGAATTTCCTTGAGAGTTGAAAAGCCTGGCGTATTGCTCTGCGATAGCCTCGGCAGCTACGGCGGTCTCTTCTATGCGATCGACTCCCAACTGGCGTAAGGCGGCGGTGAACTTCCATGGAGTGGAATACTCTGTAGCCGCTAGATAGGAAGGGGCCAGGCTCACAATGACCTTTTCGCCCGCCTTCAGGAAGTCGTCGAGCTTCGATATCTGGGAAACAGTGCTTTTTGCCTTCTGTGGGCAGACATTCACACACCGCCCGCAGAAAAGACAGTTTTCCTCCACCACATGCGCCTGTGAATCTTTGATGGCAATAGCCTTGACTGGGCAATGACGCACGCACTTATAGCAATCCCGGCATTTTGCCTCACTCGTTACAATCGTGCTCATGCTTTTCGGCCTCCAACATCTTATCGTGGAACAATTCCGCGATATTATCTTTGTTGACGCCTGTAACGATCTCATCACCAAACTTGACTACGACGCCCTCAGTGCACCGCCCTTGACAAAAGCAGGCCTCCAGCTCTATCTCCGCATCTTTTCCGCTTTCATGGATGAGGTCTTGCAGGATCTTTATTATCCCTCTCGACCCTTTAACATGGCAGCCGCTCCCTATACAAACGGTGATTATCATGGTTTGCGCCTCCTGTCTCCCCATTTATGTCCCATTTTCCGCGGCCCTGAGAGGATATAACCGGTTGGGCAAGTTATTATCGTTAGTTGAGTAACAATGTTTGTTAAAAATATAACGATCTTCGGCAACAGTATATATCTTTGATATCGTTCTTGTAAAGAGGGGAAAATGTGTTTTTGCCTGCGTCGAGATATGCCAGCGCGGGAACGTCTCTGAGCTCGATGGGCGACGTTGTTTTCACATTTAAGTGCACAGGTGAGAACGGTATCTCTAAAGCCGGCATTGGTTCTGTGTGTGGAGCTTTAGCCATGGGAGGATGTCAGATGGGATTGGACGGGGAAGAGGGCCTAAGCCCTCCTCCCCGCCGCCTTGCGTTTGTTAGCCGCATCGCTTACCATTAGATCACCGATCAAGCTCGAACTCGGCTATCTGTCGGGTATGGATATCTAGCTTCGAAGTCATAGCAATGTCCAGGTATATTGAGGTCACGCTCTCTGTGTACACCCTTCATATCGCGCGCATCTTCTAAAATCGAGCTTGTGTATCCATGGAAGGATCAGTCGTACAATAAGGGCTTGATCTGGAGGGAATCGATGTTGGTCTTATCATACCAGTAGAATCCAGTATCGATGACTTTTGGCAGCTTCTGTCCCTTTATGGCCATAACAGCAGCCTTAACAGCCTCATAGCCAATGCCAATAGGGTTCTGAGTTATCGCGCCGGCCATTAATCCTGAACGAATGGCAGCCATTTGCTGCTTACCCGAGTCATAGCCTATGACGACAATCTTGCCTTTCATGTTCATTTCGGCCACAGCGTTGATCACACCGATGGCGGAACCCTCATTGGCTCCAAAAAAGCCCTTGAGGTTTGGATGGGCCATGATAATTGCCTTCGCGAGGTCAGTAGATTTAAGATGGTCGCCGCCGCCATATTGTACATCAACGATCTTGATCCTAGGATATTTCTGTTTGATGCGGTTAACAAAGCCATCACGGCGGTCAATTCCGGTACGGCTGGTCTGGTCGTGCACGATGACAGCAACCTCGCCCTCATAACCGATAAGCTCCGCCATTTTATCAGCGGCAAGAGCGGCAGCAGCAACATTGTTTGTAGCGGCAGTCGTGACTGGGATATCGCTGTCTACGCCGGAGTCAAAGCCAATAACAGGGATGCCGGCAGCCTTAGCCTGCTCAAGCAACGGAATAACCGCCTTGCTGTCCAGCGCGGCCAAGGCGATAGCCTTGGGGTGTTTGCTGAGAGCAGCCTGAAGCATATCAATCTGCTTATCAACCTGAGATTCACTTTCAGGGCCTTCGAATGTGATCTCAACATCAAATTCTTTAGCAGCCTTTTCAGCGCCCAATTTGACTGCCTGCCAGAATTGATGCTGAAACCCCTTGGAGATAAGAGGGATATAGATCTTCTCTTTAGCCTGGCCAAGACCGCTGAAAAGTCCTATGAAAAATAGCAAACTCAGCATTACAGCAAGAACTACCCTTGCCTTACGCACACAAGATCCCTCCTTGATAATCTTACCTTACTCGCATTTTGGGGCAAGTCTGACGGTCTGGTGCATCCCTACGAGGAAGCCCATAGATCTTCCCTCTTCTCGCTCGAAATTCGCTATTCCCTTCACCTCCTGCATTATATTCCCCTTTCCTTATGCCTCTCGCATAATATGAGAGCCAGCCCAAGTGATACAGAGGGTCTCAGATGATGTCTACCTCTGGCGCCGGCGAATGATGTCTGCATATACTGCCGCTATAACGATAACGCCGATAACGACCGTTTGCCACTCCTGGGGGATCGAGAGGATACGGAGGCCATTTGTTAACACGCTCATGATGAATGCGCCGATTACCGTCCCCAATATGGTACCCTCCCCCCCGCTAAGGGATGTGCCACCGATAACAACTGCTGCAATGGCTTCCAATTCGTAGCCTTGACCTAGAGCCGGCTGTGCCGAATTTAGACGAGAGGCCATCATGACACCAGCTAGGCCACTGAACATTCCACCGATCGTGTAGACAATGATCTTCCAGGCATCGACATTGATACCTGAAAGGCGGGCCGCTTCTTCGTTGCTACCGAGGGCGAAAGTATATCTTCCTATCACTGTCTTAGTTAGCATGAAACCCGCGATCAGGGCCGCCCCGAAGAAGATCAGCACAGCATTAGGGATACTCAGGAATGAGCCCATGGAAATCTTGCGGAAGACAGGTGTGTCTATAAAATAGATGGGTTTTGTGCCGGAAATCACGAGGGAAAGCCCCTTCGCGATCATCATCATACCCAGCGTAGCTATAAACGGCGGGATCTTCACCTTGGCTGTCAGCGAACCACTGATAAATCCACATAGGGCTCCTGAGGCAATTCCACCTATTACCCCTATGATAACAGGTAATCTCCAGAACGTGATAAAAACGCCAGTCATAACTGCCGCGAAGGTCATAACAGTGCCCACAGACAAATCGATGCCACCGGTGATTATCACAAATGTAACCCCTACCGCTAATACGCCATTTACGGCGGTGGCAAGCAAGATACCGATTATGTTGTTGAACTTCGCGAAGTTTGGTGAAGCAAGCGAAAAGACGAGGAACATCACGATCAGGCTTGCGAAGGCAAGGAGTTTTTGCGTGGCATCGGAACGGAATAAAGACTTTCTGGGCACGCGCTTATCCCTTATGACCGCAAGTCTGCCTTCCATATCTTAGACCCCCAATATTGGCCCTTCCGGGATCAGCGGATATCGAGCGCCATTTTCGCGCATTGTAGCATACTGCATGATACGTTCCTCTGTAGCCTCTGAAGCGCCAAATTCACCAGTTATTCGGCCTTCACACATTACGATGATACGATGGCTCATGCGCAAGATCTCGGGCAACTCCGAGGAAATCATGATGATGGATTTCCCGCTTGCCGCCAGGTCATTAAGGAGCTTATAGATCTCGTTCTTCGCGCCCACGTCAAGACCGCGGGTAGGCTCATCGAATATCAAAATATCGCAATTTCGAATCAGCCACTTAGCAATAACTACTTTTTGCTGGTTGCCTCCGGAAAGATATTTGACCTTCTGTTGCAGACTTGGTGTCTTGATATTGAGTTCATCTACATGCGCTTGCGCCTCGGTCCGGATCTTGGCCCTATTCACGTACCCAAGGAAACCCAGAAACCTCTCGAGTGTGGCTATCACGATATTGGTTTCTACATCTATACCTAGCATCAGTCCATAGCGTTTACGGTCTTCGGATAGATAACCTATGCCATGCCTAACAGCATCCCTGGGGCTCTTGATATCGATCTTCCGACCTCTCACGTAGACTTCGCCAGAATCGATAGGATCTGCGCCGAAAACCGCACGAGCCACCTCTGTGCGCCCAGCACCCATAAGTCCAGCGAAACCGAGGATCTCGCCTTTCCTGAGTCTAAAGCTTACGTCCTTGATCACACGGCCCCGATTCAGGTTCCTTACCTCAAGTACAACTTCCTGGCCGCCGCTTTCCAAGTCTGCGCGGGACGTCGCATAGATCTCACGCCCCACCATCATGCTGATGATCTTATCAATGGTGGCATCTTGAGTATTGACCGTACCTATATACCGACCATCGCGCATTACAGTGACGCGATCAGAGATCTGTTTCAGTTCCTCCAATCGATGGGAGATATAGATAATTCCTACGCCTTGGTCACGGAGCCGGCGGATGATCCGAAAGAGCTCTTGCGTTTCCGCTTCACTTAGAGCTGATGTAGGCTCATCCATGATGAGCACTTCTGAATTATACGATAAGGCCTTGGCAATCTCGACCATCTGCTGTTTGGCGACTGTAAGATCCGAAACCCTGGTTCGCGGGTCTAGTTCAAGGTGCATCATATCAAGCAGCTGTCTGGCCTTTTGATTGAGCTTCTTTTCATCTAAGAGAAACCCGATGCCCCTACGCGGCTCTCGGCCAATGAAGATATTCTGCGCTACAGTCAAGTGCGGCATAAGGTTCAATTCCTGATGGATCATGCTGATGCCTAATTCTTGTGCCGCCCTCGGGTTTGGGATCTCAACCTCCCTCCCTTTGAAAAGAATACGCCCTCCGTCTTTCTGATAAGCGCCGGTGAGCACCTTCATGAGCGTAGTTTTACCGGCGCCATTTTCGCCGACCAATGCATGCACCTCGCCAGCGCGGAGCTCAAACTGACATTGGTTGAGAGCATGCACACCCGGGAAGGTTTTTTCTATTCCCTCCATCAAGATTAGAACTTCGCCCATCTGTTATCTCCCCAAACTCGTCATATGCCATTTCAGACAGGTCCGCAACGCTCTATTCTCATCTATGCATACAGGGCATACAGGCTGGTACCCTCTGCTTTTTTAATCCGCAGCGCATAGGGGAGTCAAAGGTAATATTCAAAATTGACTATACTTTAGATAATCTGAATCTCTATTTAGACTAATACACCATCTAACCGGGAATTCCTCCTTAGACGAAGGGGGCCTCAAGCCTCCTCCCCACTGCCCTGCGGCTACCAGACGCATCGCTTATCATCATATTGACCTGCTGCTACATTTTCATATCTTTTGGCCGCTCTGGGAGTCAGCCAAACTACGAGATTCGGCATGAGCTTCTTCGTTGGTCTTGGCAACAAGGCTGATGTGGACTTCTCCGAATTCATGGCGTATGCAGGCAAGAAAGAGGCTGGAGCAATAAGAGCAAGGACATGGGAAGACTTCCTTGACAGCGCCTTAGCCCTAGGTCATATGCCGCCGCTTCGCAGCGAAAATATCGTGATGGTCACAAATGGTGGAGGCTCAGGACTCCTTGCATCAGATGAATTTGAGAGAAGGGGTATTCCGCTTCGTGAACTCAAGGACATTTCACCTGAACTCTCCTCAGGGATTAAGGCATATTATAAGTCCCTGAATAAAGCCGTAGTATCGGAATTTCAGGGTGGAGCTGAATGCGACGATGCCATCAAGAAATTGCGGGATGCAGGTATACCAGCGTATCCAACACCTGAGAGGGCTGTTACGGCTCTGGTAGCGCTGAGAGAATATGCGAAAATAAAGGAAGAATTCCGCGCTAAATAATGACTGCGCTTATGTCAATTTCATCCTAAAGGTGTCAATGCGCGGCATTCAAAAAGCACCCTCATGCTGCTGCGACAGCGTCGCCAAAGGGATGAAAATGGTAGTGGTTCGTTTTTGGGGCACTATGGGGCGGTCTGCTCAATCGCGAGCAGGCTGCTCCTGGCTGCCCCTGCAGTCGATCTCGCCCTCATTGTCTACTTGCCTCTGTTTTCTCTGTGATGCGGGATGATGCTCACCCCAAGAACGGCCGAATGCCTCCGCTGTTTCCATAAGTACGCTCCCGAATAACTGCTTAAGAGTAAGCACAGGGGTAAATCCGGCGCATGCGGCAGCAAGTTGGCGATCCTCAGTGATCAAAGGAACGCCATATTTCATGCTGAGCATCACATAGACGGCATCATACACGGTAAGGCCTATCTTGCGAGATAATGCTCCAAGAATAGGGATGCTACCGGGAGGCAGGTCAATACATTGTATCGGGCACGCATCTAATGCCTCAAGATCGCGAAAGAAATCAGCATCCTGTTCAGGAGACCATCGAAGGACATTCGTCACCTCATACCAGAACAGAGAGGGCGCGATAAGTCGCCTGTAACCTTTATACGCCTCGATGAGAAGTCGCGTCGCGAGCTCCGATCCATCTTCATCTAGAAACCATTTTACCCCTATACAGGCGTCAATGACATAGACCGGCGCAATTGATGATCTCACCGGGAAAGCGCCGATTTCATCAGGAATGCTTTCCTTTGGGTCCATAGACGGAAGTCCGATATCCGCATCCGAATCACCTGCCGGCCCCGCCAAATAGCCTTTGCTCACTGCCTTTCCCGCCACCTTCGTATCTCCGCAATTCCGTCGAACCCTTTAAGCCTTTTCGCGGCCCCTCGAGCCACTTCAAGAGCTTCCTCAAAGGTAATGGACACAGGAATCGATTCAACTACAGGGAATCCTATTCCCCGGTGCCCAGGCTCATCATTCATGGCTCGCGAGATGATGCGACGCAACATGGCGCTGCGGGAAAGGCCTTCTGCCTGAGCCATATCATCGAGAGCGGCCAGGTCTTCTCTAGAAAGCATCACGTTTACCCGGACCAAATCCTTCTCTTGCGACATGGGAATTGCGGTAGGAACGCCAGGCCTTGACCTGACGAAATATACCGCCCACCTCCTTTTATGTATGGAATTGGTTCGCGCTTCTCCTGGCATCATATTTCCAAGTATGCATTTATTATACAATACCCCATTGAAGTGTGTCAATAAGAACACACTCTAATGTGTAATAGAATGTACCGGCGAATTCGGCACGACTCTGCCGCGGCGACAATGAAGCAAAATATGAATCCGAATCTGCAGGAGATTCTATGTATCATATCGTATATTGTAATTCATCACAGGAGTGAGGCCGGATTCCGACATATCGAGATATCGAGGTGTAATTATGGATCGCAAATCAGTTCCCATCCATGACTTCGTCACTCGTCCCTACCATTTATTCGATCAGCAGTGGCTGCTGCTAACCAGCGGCGATTTCCACAAGGGCCATTTCAACGCCATGACCATATCATGGGGCGCTATCGGGTTCATGTGGGACAGGCCACTCATTGTTACTGTCGTGCGTCCTACCCGTTACACCTACGAATTTATCAACCGTTATGATACATTCACCGTGTGCGCTTTTCCAGAATCTTGCCGTGACGCGCTTGCTCTGCTCGGCAGTAAATCAGGCCGGGACGGCGATAAAATAACCGAATCAGGATTGACACCTGTCGCCTCGCAGATAGTGGCCGCGCCTAGCTTCGCGGAGGCGGAACTTGTGGTGGAATGCCGCAAAATATACTGGCAAGATATAGATCCAGGCAATTTTCTAGACCCGTCAATAGAAAAGTCTTACCCTCAGCAGGATTATCACCGCGCCTATTTTGGCGAGGTAGTGGGGATTTTCAAAGCCTAGGGCGCAGCCGCGTCGCCGCGCCCTTTATGGAGGGGCGGCGAAAATACCATCAAGGGGTATTCTCGCCGCCCGTTATCACCTATGCCGCCGGGAAATCCCGCTGGCCATACTGGTTTAGGTAATAGCTTCTCATAAAATCGATGTCTTCCTGAGATAGGGATTTTAACCCCCCCACCAATCCGCCGAGCACTGTCATCTGGGCTGCCTTCTCTACTATAAGGCAGATCTTAAGTGCTTCCGCCAGCGAGGAGGCGAACCCCACGACGCCATGATTGGCGAGGAGAACCGCGTTGCGTCCCTCCGCCGCTTCCAGGGCATACCTGCCGAGTTCGGGCGTCCCCGGGAGGGCGTATGATGCGACCTTCACCCCTCCCCCGACTATCTGAACCAATTCTTCAACGACGGGCGGAATTCCCCGATGCGCACACGCCAGGATGGTTGCCCAGGTACTATGTGTATGGACTACCGCCCTCGCCTCCGGCCTGCCCTTATAGACAGCTAAGTGGAGAGGAACTTCTGTAGAGGGCTTCCTTTTGCCATCAACCACATTCCCTTCCAGGTCTATTATCACGATATCTTCCTGCATTATCTCGTCGTAAGGTATTCCGCTCGGAGTGATTGCTACATAACCCGAATCTGCTACCCTGGCACTCAGGTTGCCCCATGTGCCTATCACAAGATTGGACCCGAGCATTACCTTGCCTGCTTTTACTACTTGATTACGTACCTCCTGGATATCTGCTGAAACACCTGACAAATCAATTCCCCCTCGCAAGTCAGCGGGTTATCCCCTCAGCTGTCACCATTCCGTGAATCAATGGGGTCGGCGAAACCGGTTCCTTACTGATGCTAAATGAGCTCTTGATTTGATCCACTGCCCTTTCTGCCTTTCCCCTGTCATTGGCGTGAACTACTGCTATAGGTTCGCCGCTTGCCACCCGGTCGCCCATCTTTTTCAATAGAACGACTCCTACCGAATAGTCGATGGCATCCTCTTTCTTCTCGCGACCCGCCCCCAACATCATAGAAGCCCTACCGATCTCTTCAGCATCGATAGCCTTCACAAAGCCAGATCTATCGCTGGTGACGGGTACCTTGAGCGCGGCATCTGGAAGCATCTCTGGATTGTCAGCCACGGTCGGATTCGCTCCCTGGGCCTCGAGAAGCTCTCTGAGTTTATCAAGCGCCCTGCCGCTTGTTACCGCTTCTTTGATCTTTGCTCTCCCATCCTCGAAATCCGCTGTCTTGCCCGCCAGGGTAAGCATATGGCCTCCCAGCGTTACGCATAACTCGTAGAAATCACCCGGCCCCTCACCTTTCAGCGTTGCGATTGCTTCTTTGACTTCTAGCGCATTGCCAACGGCATATCCAAGCGGTTGCGACATATCAGTGATCACAGCTACAACCTTACGGCCCACCTCGGTTCCTATGGCCACCATGGTGGATGCCAGGTTGAATGCGTCATCAAGCGATTTCATGAACGAACCTTTCCCTGTCTTGACGTCAAGGACAATGGCATCAGCCCCAGAGGCGATCTTCTTTGACATGATGCTAGCTGCGATCAAGGGGACGCTGTCGATAGTCGCCGTCACATCCCGCAAAGCATAGATCTTCTTATCCGCGGGAGCCAGATTACCAGTCTGGCCGGATAGTGCGATGCCAATCCTGTTGACATTAGCAACGAATTGTTCCATGCTCAATGCAACATTGAACCCGGGTATTGACTCTAGTTTATCTATGGTCCCACCAGCAAAGCCCAGAGCCCGCCCTGACATCTTGGCGACTGGGGCTCCGCATGCCGCCACCATGGGCCCAAGCGCAATAGTCGTCTTGTCTCCCACGCCGCCTGTGCTGTGCTTATCCACCTTGATACCCTTGATGGCGCTGAGATCGATCTGATCGCCGGATTTTGCCATGCACAATGTGAGTTCAGATGTCTCCTTTGGAGACATGCCGCGGATGAAAACTGCCATAAGAAAAGCCGCCATCTGATAATCAGGAATATCGCCTGCTACAAATCCATTGACGATGAACTTGATCTCATCACCGGACAACTCATGCCCATCCCGTTTCTTAGCGATGATATCATATGCCCTCATTCATCTCAGCCCCTTCTCGCCCCTGTGCCCTGGGGCGTCTCTTATATTTTACTTGTCCTTGGACTGCCTTTCGAAAGCCGCCTTGATGGAGATCTCAAATGGGGGGCGGAGGATTCCAACCTCAGTTATGATCCCATCAAGATATCTATGCGGGGTCACGTCGAAAGCAGGATTGAATACCTTGATCCCATCAGGTGCCACCTGTACCCCTCCGAAATGCGTCACTTCCTCTGGATTTCTTTCCTCAATGGGAATTTCCTCTCCTGTCTTTATGGACGGATCAATTGTTGAAAGCGGGGCAGCCGTAAAGACTGGAATGCCATTTTCTTTCGCCAGGACTGCCACGCTATAAGACCCGATTTTGTTGGCTGTATCTCCGTTGGCTGCGATCCTATCAGCCCCGAATATGACGAGATCCACGTATCCCTTGTGCAAGACATAGCCAGCCATATTATCCGTTATCAAAGTGACCGGGATACCATCTTGCATGAGTTCCCAGGCAGTAAGCCGTGCCCCCTGCAGTAGCGGTCTGGTCTCATCTGCAAACACCTGAATATCTTTCCCTGCCTCATGCGCTGCGCGCACCACGCCCAGGACCGTGCCATAACCTGCTGTGGCAAGTGCCCCGGCATTGCAATGTGTCAGGATACGCGCGCCCTGAGGCACAATTTCATTTCCATTGCGGCCTATTTTCCTGTTAGTCTCCAGATCTTCCTCGTGAATCTTCTGAGCTTCCTCTAGAAGACTCTTTCTTATTATTCCAATATCAGAGGTGCTGCAGTTCTCTAGCTTATTCTTCATGCGCCGCAGCGCCCAGAAAAGGTTCACAGCCGTGGGTCTGGTCGCGCCCAGGGTCTCAGATACTTCTTCCATGTGGCTCAGGAAACCCGCCCTGTCTGTGCCCCTATATTCGTTTGCCCCCAGCACGATCCCGTATGCAGCCGCGACTCCGATGGCCGGCGCGCCGCGCACCACCAATTTCTTTATAGCGCTTGCCAGCGTCTGATGATCTTTACAATGAACATATTCAACAGATAATGGCAATTTAGTTTGATCAAGAAGAATGAGCGTATCATTCTCCCATCTTATAGCCTCCATCTAGCTCTAACCTCCCAAAATCTATACGGAAAACAATCCGCTGTCGATTTCTATCTTTCTCCGGCGCCATCCAGGAGCCGGTATGGTAGATTGCGGGCAAATTCAACGTCAATCTAATCCTCTTCATATGGCTTGTTTATGGCGGAAGGCGCCCTGGACTTTCCCACAACTCCGGCCAGCGCGATTATGGTAACCAGATAGGGGACCATCTGGATAAACTGCACGGGCAAGGAAGCCATCTGCAGTCGCATCTGTAAGGCATCGGCAAAACCGAAGAAGATGGCGGCAGCCAGAACGCCCAGCGGTTTCCATTTGCCGAGGATAAGCGCGGCCAGGGCGATGTAACCGCGACCCGCAGTCATGTCCCTCCTGAATGTGTCGACCAACCCGATTGAGAGGTAAGCTCCGGCAAGCCCCGCCAGCAAGCCGCTTATTATCACCCCTATATATCTCAACCTGTTTACCCGAATACCAGCCGTCGCAACCGCTTCTGGCAATTCCCCTGCAGCCCTTATCCGCAGGCCAAATGCCGTATGGTAGACCACCCACCGGGCCATGAACGGAAGAACAAGCGCCAGGTAGACTACCCAAAGCTGCCCATTCAGCACCGGGCCGATTACTGGTATTTTGGAAAGAAGGGGTACATTCACGGCGGAAATCCTGACACTGACCGCCTTTGAGTTTCCTACTGAGCCGAATACAAGGGCCAGCAGATATTGCGTAATGCCGGACGCAAAGATATTGATGGCGATGCCGGTCACAATTTGATCCGCCTTGTATCGAACGCTAAATAGAGCATGAACGCCAGCCATAAGTCCACCGGCGACAATTGCGGCGAGAATCCCTAGCGACACGTTTTGAGTCAAGTAGGTTATCACCGAACCGGCGAATGCCCCACACAACATCATGCCCTCGATCCCCAGGTTGGTAACCCCAGATAATTCGGAAAACATCGCCCCAGTAGAAGCAAGGATGAGGGGGGTTGCCATCCGCAGGGTCGCGGCAAAAAGGTAGACACTTTGGACCCCTTCAAACATGTTCTGGTTCTCCTCTTTTCGTCAATGATTTATGCTCCATGAGCTTGTGGAGGCCAAAGTCAGCCGTCACCATAAAGATAATGGTAGCCTGCAATATGGTGATCAGGTCCACCGGGATATTGGTAGCCAGATTCATCTGGAAACCGCCACTATTTAGAGCGCCAAAGAGGAGTGCGGCTGCAACGACTCCCAAAGGATGGGTGCGGCCCAATAGAGCTACCGCGATACCCTCAAAACCATAGCCAGGTGAAAATGCATTGTAGAAAGAGCCGTAAACGCCCAGAACCCTTTCAATGCCTGCGAGGGCCGCCAGGGCTCCACTCAACCCCATTGCCGCCACTATAATACGGTCTATTCTAATTCCGCCATATCGAGCAGCGTTGGGATTCTTGCCAACCGCCCTTATCCTATAGCCCAAAATAGTATGCCATAGCAGAACATAAACAGCCAGAGTTGTAAGTAGCGCTAGGATTAGACCGTAGTTCAGGCGCGAATATGGAACCAGGGTTCCCAGCCTGGCTGTAGTTAACACGTCAGGGGTCTTGGGCGTACCTCCGGGCGCTTTCCAGGGTCCAACGACCAGGTAATTGGTCAATGAATAGGAAATGTAATTCATCATGATAGTAGTCACGACTTCATGTGCCCCGAATTTCGCCTTGAGCAACCCCGGGATTAATCCCCACACACCTCCGCCAAGCATTCCGGCCAGAATTGCGAGGGGCAAGTGCAGAAAACCCGGCAGTCCATGAATAGAGAATCCAACCCAGGCCGCCATGATCCCGCCCACATAAAGCTGGCCCTCTGCCCCGATATTGAAGACTCCGGCCCGCATCGCTAGACTGACAGCTAACCCTGTAAAGATCAAGGGAGATGAATACATCAGTGTGTCCGCGATTTTTCTAGAATTTCCGAAGGCTCCTTTCAGGAGCGCTCCATATCCTGTGAGGGGACTTACCCCGGCCACCATCATAAGTAGCGATCCCAGCAATGCTGCCAGCAATACGGCTATCAAGGTGGGGGCAATCGCCAACACCTTTTCTTCTTTTTCCGACATCCAGGACACTCCTTCATCAAGCCCCTGCTTCCGCGTCAGCTCGAATTTCTGGATCAACCCTTGCGCCTGTCATATAGAGCCCGAGGATATTCTGATCCACCTGATCTGAGCCGAACTCGGCCACTATTTTCCCTTCATACATTACCTCAATACAATCTGCCAGACTTGTTATTTCATCTAGATCAGCTGAGACAAGCAGGATAGCCTTGCCGCTATCCCTCATCTTCAGGATCTGCCGATGAATGAACTCTATTGCGCCGACATCAACGCCTCGTGTTGGCTGGGAGATGATCAAAAGACACGGATCGCAGCTCAACTCTCGCGAGAGCACGATCTTTTGCTGATTCCCGCCAGATAACGTGCTGACCGGTATTGAAATCGATGATGCGCGCACATCAAATGTTGATGTGAGTCTTTTTGCCATTTCATCGATGGACGCCAGGTCAAGGAACGGCCCGCGGTGATATTTGCGATCCCCTTCAAAGCCTAAGAGCACATTCTCTGATATGCTAAAATCAAGTATCAGCCCGTGCTTGTGCCGGTCCTCTGGAACGAATGCAACCCCGGCTTTTCGAATCTGGTCCGGTCCTAACCGCGTTGTTTCACGGCCATTCAGTCTGATATTTCCTCTAACCGGGCGCCGCATCCCGGCGATGGCTTCAAACAATTCGGTCTGCCCGTTTCCTTCTACGCCCGCAATGCCGACAATCTCCCCGGCTCGGACCTTCAAAGAGATCCCTTTCACCGCCGGCAGGCCGCGGTCATTTTGCACATATAGATTATTTATGTCTAGCACCACCGGACCCGGTGACGCAGGTTTCTTTTCGAGAGTGAGTATGACCCTGCGTCCCACCATCATTTCCGCCAGCTCTTCCGTGCCTGTCTCATCCTTCTTGACGGTGGCGATCACTCGACCTTTTCTCATGACAGTGATGCGATCACACAAGGCCATCACTTCCTTAAGCTTATGGGTAATGAAGATGATGGTCTTGCCTGCTTCCTTTAGGGTGCGTACGATCTCGAAAAAGCCCTCTGTCTCCTGCGGAGTCAGCACAGCAGTAGGTTCATCAAAGATAAGTATGTCGCCCCCTCTGTAGAGGACCTTGATGATCTCTACCCTCTGCTGCATCCCGGCGCTTATGTCCTCGACCTTTGCGTCTAGGTCGACAGAAAGGGAATATTCTTCTGAGATGCGACGGATCTCACCGCTCGCAGATCCCAAATCCAGTTTCAAGCCCTTCACAGGCTCCTTCCCCAGGACGATATTCTCCAAAACCGTGAGGGTGGGCACCAGCATGAAATGCTGGTGTACCATCCCAATACCAGCGTGCATGGCCTGAATTGGACTATGAAACCTCACCGGCTTCCCCCTCAGGAAGATCTCACCATCATCAGGTGAGAGCAGGCCGTACAGGATCTTCATGAGAGTCGTCTTGCCAGCGCCATTTTCACCTATAAGGGCATGGATCTCGCCTTGCTCCACAGAGAAGGTCACATGATCATTTGCCACAACCGGACCAAACCGTTTCGTTATATCCTGAACTTCTAATATCGGCGTCAAAGCCCTCGCTCCCCTGCTCTATTGTTCCATGGGATCTGTGACCTTGATATCTCCATCAATGATCTTCTGGCGTATTTCTGCCAGTTTGTCTTTCACTTCCTGGGGAACCTTGTCGGCTGTGTATTCGAAGTCCGCCAGCCCGACTCCGTTCTCAGCGAGGCCATATATATTGATGCCTGCTTTGAAATTGCCCTCTGAGTATGCCTTGATGGTATCATACACTGCCACATCCACCTTTTTCATCATGCTGGTCAAGACGATTCCCGGGGCGACGCTGTTCTGATTTACATCCTCGCCTATCATCCATGTTTTAGTCTCCTTGGCTCCCTCTATCACGCCCAGGCCAGTAGGTCCAGCGGCATGGAACAGCACATCCGCGCCATGCTGGACCTGAGCCAGCGCCAATTCCTTACCGGCCGCAGGATTGTTAAATGCAGATGGATCGGTGCCAGCGTAATTTGTAATTACCGTCACGTTAGGATTTACATACTGAGCCCCTTCTTTATATCCCACTTCAAAGCGCTCGATCAAAGGCATCTTGAGAGCTCCAACAAAGCCTATCTTATTGCTCTTAGTCATCATGCCAGCCAGGGCGCCAGCCAGGAATGAACCTTCATGTTCCTTGAATGCAATAGAAGCTACATTAGGTAGATCCACAGGAACATCCACCATCACAAACTTGCTGTTAGGAAACTCTTTGGCTACTTTTTCCAATGATTCTTTCATCATAAAGCCAATTCCTATGGTTAGATCATAGTTATTCTCGGCTAGATACCGCAGGCTTTCCTCATCTGAAGCCATTTGTTTGGGCTCGATGATCTTTATTTCGGCCCCGAGTTCTTTCTCCGCCCGCTCAACAGCGGCTATTGCCATATCATTGAATCCGTTGTCGCCCCTGCCTCCCACAGACAGAACCAATCCGATCCTTAGCTTATGATCTTGCTCACCGGCTACCGGACCGCCAGGTTTCCTATTCCCCTGATAGACGACGGCCGAAATAGCTGCAAGCACTACGACAATTAAAGCAACCACTATCCAACGCTTACCCATTTTGTCTCCTCCCCTTCAAAAGTCCCTTGATCGGATTTGCCAGATCAAGACGCAAAATCCAGATGAACACTTGAGCTGAGCAGTTGATGACGTCTCATTTCTATGGTGCAATGATTACCTTGACTCCAACTTCCTGTAACCTCTCTACCTCCTCCTCTGGCGCGCCCGCTGTGGTGATCAAAACATCGATTCTTTCGATAGGGCAGACCTGCATGAAGGCTACCCGACCAAATTTGCTTGGGTCTACCAGCGCGATCACCTGCTGCGCTATATCCATCATGGCCTTCTTCATCTCTGTTTCTTCCGGAGAAGCATCAGTAAGGCCGTTTTCACAAGAGAACGCATTTGCAGAGATAAATGCCTTGTTCACCCGATAAGCGAGAAGTGATTTGACAGCTGCAGGCCCCACCAGGGACATGGCCCTCGACCTGATATTACCGCCGGTCAAATGGGTAGACACTCCGGTCCGCCTCCCTAGCTCCAGGGCAATCATGAGATTGTTAGTTACAACGGTAAGACCGGAAAATCCCTTTAATCTTTTGGCAAGTTCCAGGGCGCTGGTGCTAGCATCCAGGGCAATAGCTTCATGGTTCTGAATCAACTCCGTCGCCGCAGCTGCCATTTTGATCTTTTCGCTCAGGTTTTCTATTTTGCGTATCTCCAATGGCAGGTCAATTATCGTGCCATCACACGCCACGGCTCCGCCATGGACACGTGTAAGCTGTCCTGATTCCTCCAGGGCCTTCAGGTCTCGTCGTATGGTCATTTCGGACAAGCCAAGGGTTTTGCTGAGGGAACTGACCTCCACCCTTCCTGTGGTCCTCAGGATTTCTATGATGCGCTCATGGCGCTCCACCGTACGCATGAAACCTCCCCCGCTGTTCTGTGACATTTCAGTTTCTGTCTTATTCAAACAGTTTTTCGAGGAAACGCTGTTCTGTTTATGTTCTAATATATTCTTTTTGAACATTTATCTGCTTCGACGTATCCTTCCGAAATCCTGCTAGTATAGGCCCGTTGGTGAGGAAGAATTTCAACCTGAGATAGGAAACTCTGGAGCAGGCGGGCGGACATAGAAGAAATGGTCGATTATAGAAGGGAATCTTGAAAGGAATATCCCGACTCCTGGCGAAATATTTTTGGGTATTATCGTGAGGGACAGGCCTATATGGCGCTACTGGCCCTACAGATGCCTGTGCACCGAGAAAGAGGAGTGACGAGAGATGTTGAAGCTTTTTTCCCGCGATCCCCTCAAGAAGTATGATGATATGTTCAAGACATCGCTCAAGATTGGACAGAGTGTCGAGACTGCGCTCCGCCAGGCCGTAGACGCGGCTCACGCGGACGGCAAATTCGGAAGTAAGAAAGAGGCGTTAGACGCGATCGTCGAGCGAGCGAAAGGACTAGTTGACCCTGACCGCCTCCCAGAGCTTCAGAAGCAGCATAAGCGGCTCAGGGAGTTGATGTAACCCGCGCGGCATGGCCCGGAGATCCAGTGCGACCTGCGCGACAATGTCGGAAGATCTAGCGTGGCCCGCGCGACATGAATGGCCGACAAAATACCTTGAATGGTGAGATTGCGGAATGGACTATGCCATACCCTTGGTCAATCTCACCATTCCCGCCTGTGCAATCCATACCTCAGCATCTCCACATATTCCACCATCTCATTCAGAGCTTCTGAAAGGCCGGTCAATCCCTTACATGAGTTGGTTAGCCAATCTAGCATAACGGGCCTCTATCTCAGCTTTTATGTCTTCCGGGACATCCTCAGTTGAAGACGGCCGGGCCCACAGATCGGGACTGCTTAACAGCGCCATCTACTCCATTCACTCAGCGCCAATTGAGAGCATCTCTAGGTTAGCTTTACATAATAACGGCATTTGTCACCTCTGACAATGCCTTTGCATACCTCTACGGGGCGTCCTGATTCGCTGTAAGCAATCCTATGAAGAAGCAGCGCCGGTGATCCTTCCTTGACTCCTAACATCTCAGACTCATAATCGTCAACGCACACTGGCTCAAAATATTCCTCGGCCCTGACAGGCCGGATCCCATATATCTTTTCCATCAGGTCATAGAGCGAGTTTTTTTCCAACGCCTCAAGCGTCAGACCCGGGAACAGGTCCGCTGGCAACCATGAAGTCTCAAGAATCACTGGCTCGCTTTTGACCAATCTCAGCCTCTGAATCTCAAACACATTAGCGCCTTCACTCAATTGGAGCTGAGTTCTTATTTTGGCATTGGGCGCCACTTCCTTGAGGTGCAGCACTTCAGTCCCGGGATTCAGCCCTTTCGTCTCCATGTCCTTGCTGAAGCTATAAAACCGCTCCAGACCTTGCTCTATTTTAGGAGAATTTACAAATGTTCCCTTACCTTGCTTCCGATAGAATAGCCCTTCTCTCGTCAGATCCTCGATGGCGCGCCGGGCGGTGGCCCTGCTTACACCATACTCCATGGCAAGGCGCGGCTCTGAAGGGATCAACTGATGAGGCCTCCATTCCCCGGATTCAACCTTTTCTCTGAGAATTTCTTTCAGCTGATGGTATAATGGTATGATGCTGCTGGGGTCAATCATAATAACACCTTCAGTTACTAAATATGGTGAAATCCATTCGTAAACCAGGCAACTCGTCAGTCGGTCTCATATATCTTCACACCTTGAACTACTCTGCTGATAACGCCATCCTCACTCGGGTTATCCGGCCTAAGTCCCAGGTTGATAGAGGCAAACAATCCCAGAAGCTGACCGAAGACCACATATCCCAGACCTTGGACACTGTCCGTGATATCTGGGGTCTGCAAATCTATCACTATATCACAGACCTGAGATAACCGCTCGGACCAGTTCTCGCCGCACAGCGCCACCCTCCTGCCACCCAAACCCTTCATCTTGATCTCTGACATAAGATCCAGTTGATAATTCCTCAGATACGAACTGTTTGAAGTCAAATAGACCACGAGGGTCTCGTCGTCTATCACCGCCATTGGCCCATGTCGCAATCCAAGCGTAGTTTCGGCTTTGCATATGGTCTTCCCACTGCTCATCTCCTGCAGTTTGAGACTGCACTCAAGCGCAATCCCGTATAGATCTCCATCCCCAATGAATACCGCCCTTCTTAAGCCCCTTTGAGCCAAATCAGAAGCATACCCGGCCAGAATCTCAATATCCCTCTCAATTGACCTTGAGATAGTATCCAGCATGCCCGGGTACCCCTCCGGGTTGCCCGTAGCCAGATATGCAAATTGCTGAGCCGCGACCACCATACTGGAGAAAGAACTGGTCATCGCCAGCCCCTGGTCATTAGTCAGCTCAGGCAATGTCAACACCATATGCCCGCTGTCACCCTCGGCGAGCCTGGCCAGACGTCCCTTCGGATTGCAGGTAATCGTCATGGCACGCATGCCCTGCCTTGCCTTCTTACATGCCTTGTATGCCGCAACACTCTCAGGACTATCACCTGACCTTGCAAAAGACACCAAGATGATGTCCCCTAAAGGGAGAGACCAGCTTGGATCCGTGACAATATCAGTGCTGGGAACGGATCTTGTATCCACACCGAATGGGGAAAATGCCATCTTGAAAAATCGCTCGACCGCCCGTCCTGCAAATTCCGAGCTTCCTGCTCCGGAGAGGACAAAAGTTACCTTTGGACCATCTATAGCTCGGCTAACTGAGATGATATCACTCAGAAAGGCTCGTATCTCCTCCGATTTATCTTTCAGGAGCCTTGATGTCTCCATCCAAAGACCGGGCTGTTGGGCAATCTCCTTCGGAGTAAAGAGCAAACCTCTCTGGGCTTTCTCTTGAGGGGACATCGTCAATAGTGCTTGAAGCTGGCCAGTCATGTAACGCACCTCCGCCATACGCAACCCTATTCTCCCGCTATCGCATCGCATGGGCATATATACTAGTGAATATGAGGATGGAAAACACAAACTGATCATAACACTGTTGTCCGTACAACCGTTCATTAGATATGATTCTACATTTCCTGAAAAACTCCTTCTTTTACTGCAAGAGTCATAAATCTCATTCAGAATCGTATGGATACTGATTTTGGCCTTCGCTGCCTTACCATTCTTCGGGAAAATGCTACAACGAGCAAGAAACCAGCAATGGCCATCGATATCGCGTTCATGAGCATGCCAGATCTGAGGCCGAAATTATCTGCCACTATTCCCATAAGCCATGGCAGCGCCACAGCTCCAGCTGAAGCTGACCCATAGATGAAGCCGGTGACCATTCCACTTCTGGCAGGGAAGAGACCTGTGGCATAGGATGTGATAACGGGGAATATCCCGGCGCTGGCCAGGCCAAAGCCTGCTATTGCGATAAACCCCATGAACTGAGAGCGGATCCAGGCTATAGGCGTTAGCGCCGCTGCAGCACCCGTCATATATACAGTAAGGAGCAGGAGATTATCTTTCGAATCGCTCATCTTGGCGGAGATCAATCGTCCTATCACAATAGCGCCAAAAAGCGTAAATAAGGCTAGAGATCCAATCACCTGGGTGGCTCCCAGTATATCTTTGAAATACATTACCATCCAAACAGCCAGGTTGCGGTATACACCGGAATAAAAGAACATCGCTATAGTAGGTATCAGGAGATCAAATGTCCACGTCGTTGGATGATCGCTGTGAGAAGAAAGAGAATTCCCCTGAGCGGCACCACCTATTCCCTGGCCGGGTTTCTCTTGCACCCGGCATCGAAAGAAGACGACGGTAACGCCAAACACCAGGGAAGCTAAGGCAAGAAGCGAGAACCGCCAACTCATTCCCTTCGCGAGGGCAAAAGCTATGAGCACAGGGAAGATGGCAGCCCCAAGACCATAGGCTGCATGGAGCAGGCTCAAATATTTCCCCTTTTCCCGGCCTCCGCCTTCGACTAAAACTGCATTTGTCATGGGATCGATGAATCCAAAAGCAATGCCCAAGACAGCTATACTGACCACAAGGAGGATGTATGAAGAGGCCGCCGCCATAAATAAAGGGCAGGCGATCAGCAGTATAAGGCCTATCAGTAAGACCCTGACGGGTCCCAGATGATCCGACATAAACCCCGCCAGAAAGATTATAGGCGGACCTGTGAGGCTTTGAACGGCGCTGATCACCCCTACCTGGCTAAGGGTGAGGTTGAACCCATCGACAAGATTAGGCAATATGGTACCTATGACATTCGAAGCCGCCGCGAAAACCATCTGGATTGCATAAACCGCCCAAACAGAAGGGGGAATAGAGCCAAATCCCATCTTGATCTTCATCATCTTATCTCCCAAATACTTCATTCCGGCGGATGACACCTCACTATAGCCAGTTCCTCGCCTGGCGTGGCTTGAATGCGGAAACTGCGAAGGCTGGCAGGGAGGAAGATCAACCCTGCTTTTCTTAGCTCAGTCTCCTGGCCATCTACTATGATTCTCCCGGAACCAGAGAGCACTATGAGGGTTGAAAAGCATCCATCGGCTTGAAGTTCAAGAGAATCGCTGATCTCCAGCTTTGTGAGACGGAATTTGTCTGTGTCGGCATACCCTATCAACTCGTATTCCGACCCGCCTGTCTCCTCGCGGATCGTCCTGGGCTGAAGCCGCCATCGTTTCAAGGTCTCCTCATAAGAATAGGAATCATAATGGAAGCAGTCAAACATCTTTTCAAAGCCGACACCTTGATGATAATAGGATTCAGCGATAGGACGGCCATTTAACATCTTCCGTTCGACCCTGATGGTGTAGTCTGTCGGCTCCTGGATCTCGATGAGGAAACACCCCGGACCGATGGCATGCGGCATCCCTCCCTCGATAAGCAGCACCTGGCCGGGTACTACTGGGAAACGATGCAGGCTGTTAATCATACCATGGATATCTTGTTTCTCAAATAGCTCTTTCCACTTTTCTCGGGTCATTCCAGGCTTGAACCCGAACAGGAGATATGGGTCTTCTCCATCTACCTGCCTTCCGCCCAGCACATACCAGGCCTCGGTCTTTCCAAACTGGGAGGCGAGCACGTTGCGCGCGAACTCCCTGTCTGGATGTACCTGAATCGGCAACCGGCTCTTGGAATCCAGCACCTTGGCGAGCACTGCCGTGTTGGCCCCATACTTCTTCACATGTTCTTCTCCAAGAAAAGCCACAGGATCTGATTCGATCATCTCTTTCAATGTAGCGGACCGGCGGCCCAAATCAACCATGCTAAGCCCTTCTACGATATGTTCCCGACCTGGGTTACGCGCCGTTACAATTGACGCCACCCATACCTCCGGGAACTCGCCGTCCCGTGGGTCCGGAAGTCCCTGCCACTCCTCGATTTTCATCCCGCCAGTATATGAGCGCCAGACTCTGGGGCTGCTGAGCACCATGGGGCGCCTGCTAAAAAGAATAAGATCATTTCCTGTCACATACTTCTCCTCCATCTGATAAGCGTCTGTTAAGATAATTCCGCCATCTACAGTTCCGGAAATATATCCCTTAACCGCGGATAGAGACTCCTATATACCTCGAAAAGCGCTCGATATCGAGCGCACGCATTGGCAGACAGCGCCCAAGGATCCTCTACATGGGGCTGCTCTACAGGAGACGGCTCCCTTTGAGATTGTACCATCTGAACTTGATTTGCCTGAGTCCATTCATCCTGAGGCCGGACGGTGTCTGTGTATTGCACCCTCCCATCGCATGCCTCTTCGATGTCGCGGTATATACCCGCGCCCACACCTGCAAGAAGGGCGCATCCATAGACAGAATGTTCCTCATTACCTACGATGGTAACTGGCATGTCATAGATATCCGCTTGTATCTGCCGCCATAATCGGCTCCTGGCTCCGCCACCCGAGCATAGGATTTTGTCAACCGACACGCCAAGCTCCCTAAATATCTCCAGCGATTCCTTCATGGCAAAGCTCACACCTTCCATGATGGCGCGGATCATGTGTCCCCTGCCATGCCGGAGTGTAAGCCCAACGAATGCGCCACGAGCCTGGGGGTCCATATGGGGCGTGCGCTCGCCGGACAGGTACGGCAGGAATATCAGGCCATCAGAACCCGCCGGGACCTTTGCCGCTTCCCTGGAGAGAATCTCATACGGGTCAATGCCGGTAAGCTCGCCTGCTAGTTTTTCCGCATAGCCAAACTTATCTCTGAACCACCTCAGAGAGAGTCCCGCCGCCAATATGGCGCCCATCAGGAGCCATTTCCCGGGAACCGCGTGGCATAAGGTATGCAGCCGCCGCTTCGGGTCGAGAACCGGCCTGGATACGCAGGTAATCAATTGGCCTCCAGTTCCAATTGTTGAAGCTGCGATCCCATCCTTTATGACTCCGCTCCCGATGGCGCCCATGGCCTGATCTCCGCCTCCAGCTATGACTGGAGTCCCCATGGCAAGCCCTGTCTCCTTCGCCGCTTGCGAAGTTATCTCACCTGCTATAGCAGAGGACTCCAGGAGATTTGGCAGGATATCTGGCGGAATCCCAACCGCCTTTACGACCTCCCCAGACCATGCTCTTTTCGTAATGTCTAAGAGAAGCGTGCCTGTGGCATCTGTCAGGTCTGTGGCTACCTTCCCTGTAAGTCTGAGTCGAACATAATCCTTGGGGAGAAGGAGTTTTGAGGTTTTCCTGAGGATATCTGGCTCATTATGCTTGACCCATAGGAGCGATGTCGCCATAAATCCCGTCGCGACGGGAAGCCCGGAGATCTCATACAATCGCTTCGGGCCCACCGCATCGGCAAGCTCCTGGCATTCACGAGCACTTCTTTTATCAGGCCATATAATGGCTGGCCGGAGGCAATTCCCCTCCCGATCGACAAACACCGTGCCATGCATCTGGCCAGAGAGCCCGATACCCTTTATACTTCGGGAATCAACGCCTGACTTGGACAGCACCTGCCTTATAGTATCCTTTGCTGCATCCCACCAGGTTTCAGGATCCTGCTCGGCCCAGTCCGGCATTGGGATCGATATGGGATATTCCTTGCTTGCCAGGCCAAGGATATTCCCATCTGTATCTATCAAAATAGTCCGCGCGCTTGAAGTTCCTATGTCAATGCCGAGCAAGTATTGCATTTGCATTTTCCCTCATACACACCTCCAGAGAATTAAATTTGCCATACTTAGCCCTATACCTGCCAATCTGAGGATATATGCATACAAGCCAAACCGAAAAGTTGCGCCTAATACGCAAGGCGTCCAACATCCACGGCCAATAAGCCGTCATCGCATGACGGTTAGCATAGCACATAGATGGTCATCCCATGACAATCACCCGTGGCGAATAGACTATCACCATATGACGGTCATCATCGCAGATAGATCGTCATCCCGTGACAATCATCCCCTGCGAACAAACTGTCACCATATGATGGTTGGAATGGCAAATAGATCGTCATCCCGTGACAATAACCAGTGGTGAAGAGACTGTATGATATCCATTGCGAACAAATTGCCGCCGCGTTATAAACCAATTATCCCAAATAAATAGCCTGCACCTGGAAGGCCCCAAATGAAGGAATCCCAGATGCAGGCTAAGCATATTGATACCGATGTCACTCAGATAACAAATCTAAAAACGTTCGGTTAACGAAATTCGGTCTGCCAGCGCCAGGTTGCAATTCGCGACTTCCATAGCATTATTGAGCCGGCTTGAGCCTACCATCACGAATCATCAGCACCACGAAGGAGTCTGCATAGGCACTGTTCCGGTAAATAGGATCCTCATCGCCGGGCCAGCCTGTAACTCTGACTTTATCGAGGGCCGGGTTGTTGCCATAGCGCTCCCAGAGTGGCACGATCGGCAAGAGTTCGTTGAAGACCTTCGCGATCTTTGTCACCATGGCCTTCTGCTTAGCCTCGTCAAGGCCCTTGGCGCACTCAATAGTCAGCTCCTCGAGATCGACCTTGCCAAGCGAGGTTTCCTGCACCATTGGGAAGTTCATCCCGGGTCCCGGAGCCTGAACATAGTTATAGGCGAATAGGTCGGCTACATATGAGAAGTGCGGATGCGGGTTGGCGGCACCCCAGCCCATTATGGCAATCTGGAATCTCTGATTGTATACATCGATTGAATGCTGGCTGTATGTTATTCCGCGGACAGTTGTCTTGATGCCAAATCGCGTCATCTGTTGGGCCGCATTCTCCGCCGCGGCGGCCCAGTCTGCATATTCGGCAGGAACCCGGAGCTCAAACTCCATCCGCTCGCCCTTATCGGTGACCCAGACCCCATCCTTGCCTTTCTTGAAACCTATGCTCGTGAGGAGCTTTTCAGCCTTCGCGGGGTCATACGGATATTCATTCAATTTGGCCAGATCTTCTTTGGAGATCCAGAGCGGCGCCAGATTGTCACTGAATCCTGTCATATACTTCTGCCTGCGAGCCGAGTTCCCAAGGGAAACCATGGCATTCTCGTCGCGGTTGATGACATAAGCGATAGCCTGCCGGACTTCTTTCCGATTCAGCGGGTAGATATCATTATTGAATACTAGCGCCGGGCCGGAATAAAGCGGTGGCCTCAAGATCCTTATGCCGGCGGAGATAAATGCCTTTTCAGTGGCCGGCGGGAAACCATGTGTCGCATAATCAACCTGCTTTGCAAGGCAAAGAGGCGTGACGACAGGTGTCTCACCATTATACAGGAGAATCTTATCGAATTTGACCTTAGATGCAGCCCATGAAGTATTAACCTTCTTGAGAGTCAATTGAGCCTCAGTAATGCTGTTCCTATCAATCTCATATGGCCCTGTGCCCACCATACGCTCAGGCCGGAACTGCTCAAACTCCATGCGTAGGGCCTTAACTTCTTCCGAATCTTGATCCTTGCCAGCCGCTTTGAGCTTCATGGCCTTCTCCGCATATTGGCCATAGACTGAATGCGCGCGGATCTGGGTGCGCAGAACATATCTTACAATTGTGCTGGTTGGGGTCTTCATATGAAAAACAACCGTATATTTGTCGGGAGTTTCAATTCTATCAAGATATTTCCACACAACCCAGTTCATGAGGTAACCAACATTAAAGGTCGTTGCAACATCCTTAGAAGTGAACTCGCTCCCATCATTGAATTTTACCCCTTGGCGCAGTTTCACCTCAAATTTGTCTGGAGGAATCAGTTTCCATGATGTGGCCAATATGGGCACCCACGTCCCATCAGCCCATTTGTACATCGCCAGGGGTTCTTCCATCAAGTCATAATAGATCCCGAGGGAAAGGTTGTTAATCACATATGTGTTGTAATGACCTACCGGGGGAAGAAGGTATGGCATGGCTCCGTTGAACTGCCCGCTGGCAAATGCCACAGAAACCAGGCTCATAGCGAACAGGCTCACCAAAATGAGGGTCACGAACAAATACTTGCACCTCATATTTCACTGCCTCCTCATTCAAAATTCTAAAATTCCGCTCCTGACTCTGATCTCCCTTACCCCTCTCCAATTTCCCCACTCTCGCGCACATCTACCGGTCAATTATCAACTTATCTCACGCCACCACCTCCACTGCGCCTTACCATGATCACTACAACAGTGAGAAACAAGGCACCGATTATCACCGTGAGCAGCGTCACCCCAAACTCGGGAGTGCTTCTCCTCTGGAACGGCAGAAGCAAGAGTGAGACAAATGTGACATAAAAAGCTATTCTAAATGCGAGTCTCCCCATTTCGGGGCTCATGAGACCCGCCCCCTGATTGCCATGTGACATGATACCTGGTGTCCGTCCTCAATTTCGACCAACTCTGGTTCTTTGGTATTGCACAAGCCTTCCTCATAATAAGGGCACCTTGGGTGGAATGTACAACCCGGTGGAAGATTCAAGAGACTTGGGATATCTAAACTTCGAAGCTCTACCCGCTGTTTGCTGCGAGTCATTTCCGGATCTGCTTCAGGAATCGCAGAGATGAGAGCGGAGGTATAGGGATGCAGCGGCTTTTCAATTAAATCGGGCGTAGTGGCTATTTCGACCAGCTGGCCCAGGTACATCACGCCAATCCTGCCCTCCCAGGCAAAATACTTGGCCAGGGCCAGATCATGTGTAATGAAAAGGAAGGTGACTCCCATCTCACGCTTTAACTGCGTGAGCAGGTTGAGCAAACTTACTCTTATGGAGACATCTACCATTGAAACAGCCTCATCAGCGACTATAAATCGCGGCTGGACGGTGAGCGCCCTCGCCACCGACACTCGCTGTCGTTGCCCCCCACTGAGCTGATGGGGATATTTGTTGAGAAATTCCTCAGGGGGAGTAAGCCCTACGGTTTCGAGAAGTCTCTGGACCTCTGCGAGGGCTTCTTTATGGTTCTTGACGATCCGGTGGCGAAGAAGCGGCGCGCTCAATATTCTATAAATCGTATGAACGGGATTTAGGGAAGCATAAGGGTCCTGGTGGATGATCTGTACCGACTTACGATATCTCCTGAATTCATCTTTTTTCATCGACCAGACTTCCTTGCCTTCAAAAAGCAACCTCCCTGCACTGGGCGGCAGAAGGCCAGCGGTCATCTTACCAGTCGTAGTCTTGCCGCACCCACTCTCTCCTACGAGACAGACGATCTCTCCCTCGGAAATCGAAAAAGAGACGTTATTGACGGCGCGTACCTCCCGGCCCCGCCACCTGAAATATTTGCTTACGTGCTCTACTTCTATCAAAGGTGTATTCATGCGTGCGACGCCTCCCTGGCACTTACAGCTTGCTCCCATTCAAAGCAGGTGACGTAATGCCTGCCGTCGATCATTATAGGATCAGGCTCTTTTTCCTGACATCTCTCTGTCGCAATGGAACAGCGCTCCCTAAACTTGCATCCCTGAGGCAGGTTTACCAGGTCCGGAGGAAAACCAGGGATCGAGGAGATGTCTTTGAACCCGCCCGACACTGTAGGGACGGCTCTTATCAGGCCAATGGTGTAAGGATGATGCGGATGATAAAAGATGTCGCCCACATTGCCTACCTCTACGATCTTCCCGGCATACATGGTCGCTACTCTATCCGCCAGTTCTGCCGCGAGGGAGAGATCATGAGATATAAAAATCATGGAAAACCCAAGCTCGCTCTTCAGCCGCCTGAGCAGGTCGATGATGGCCCTTTGGGTAAGAATGTCCAGGGCGGTTGTTGGCTCATCAAGCAGGAGGATCTGCGGGTCAAGCAAAAGGCTCATGGCGATCAGTACCCGTTGCCTCATCCCACCGCTCAATTCATGAGGATACGCATTGAACACCCTCTGGGGGTCGAGCTGCACCATTTTAAGAAGCTCGATGGCGCGGCCCCTCACAGCTCTCATGTCGGAAAGCCCGTGCGCCTTTGAAGTATCATAGAAGTGTTCTGATATGCGAAGTACCGGGTTGAAAGCATTGAGCGCCGACTGAAATACCATGGCGCACTCTTTCCAGCGGAATCTTCTGAGTTCTTCTGGATCAAGAGAAAGCACATCAATGCTCTTAGAATCTCGCCGGTAGAGGACCCGGCCGCCTTTAATGTGAGCGGCTTTAGGAAGCAACCTTATAAGAGCTGTCCCGAGGGTCGTCTTGCCTGAACCGCTCTCTCCGATAATAGCGAGGGTTTCGCCCTTCTTGAGTTCGAAACTCACTCCTCTTACGGCTTTCACGGCTCCGCGTCTCGAGGTGTACTCTACCTGCAAATCTTGGATTTCAAATATGGTCTCTTCCGGCATCATCCCGAACTCCTCTCCATGAGCAGAAAACTCAATGGCTGCCTCTGAGCCTTGGATTGAATACCTCCTCCAGGGACCTGGTGAGGGAAACTAGCGACAACTGAAATAGCGCGATCATGGCAACCGGTGACAAGATATACCACAGACTATCCTTAAAGAAGATAGCTCCGCGCACCCAGGCCAGATTGATCATCACGCCCCAGTTGTTTGTGGCGAGGGGCACCAGGCCCAGGAGCACAAGGCCGACTTGGTCATAAATGGCATATGTTACAGCCAGGGTAAAACTGATAATGATATAGGTCATCATATTGGGAAGGACTTCAGCAAATAGTATATGTGCGGTCCCGAGATCTAGAGCCCTTGCAGCTTCTACATAATCGCGCTGTTTCAGGGACAGAACCTGGGCGCGAACCGCTCTGAGGAGCGTTGGCCAGGCTAGAAGCCCCAAGAGAAGCGAAAGGAATATTGGGTTATTCAGCTTTATAAAGCCAGCCAGCACCAAGAGTAGCGGAAATCGAGGTATGGTAAGAAATAGGTCTGTCACACTCATAATGAGCGAATCAAATAGACCCCCTGCAAATGCTGTAAGCGAGCCAAATGTGATGGCGATGAAGGTAGATATGGCAGCTGCTATGAAAGCTACGGTGAGCAACTCCCTCCCGCCATGAACGATCTGAGAAAAGATGTCCCTGCCCTGGTGGTCGGTCCCGAGCGGGTGAGCAAGGGAAGGCGGATGATATATCATCCCGATATCGGCCGATGTGTCCAGTGGGATGAAATAAGGGCCTATATAACTGAAAAGGATGAAGAAAACGACCATTAGAAATCCCAGGAATCCCACCCGGTTTCTCGAAAGCAGCTTCAATATTTGAAATATGCCGCCAAACAGGTCCTTTATCCAAGAGATGATGGTGACATAGATTACGCTACCATTAGCGTTTGTGGCTTCGGCTGACTTCAAAGTTTCATTCACCTCCACCGAGCTGAATACGCGGGTCAAGCTTGCTGTAAAGGAAATCTGCCAGGAGGTTCGCGACTACAACTGACATTGTGATGATCATAAATACCCCCTGCATTACCGGATAATCTCTCTGGGCAATACTGTTGGCCAGCACCGCGCCAATTCCTTGATAGACGAAGATGCTCTCGATCAGCGCAGAACCGCCAACGATAAACCCGATGGAAACCGCTAGCTGGGTGAATAGGGGCAAGGAAGCGTTCCGGCCCACATATGCTGTAGTTATCCTGCCGGTCTTGAGACCCCGTGCATGGGCGACTGTCACATAATCTTCCTCCATGGTAGATAAAGTGCTTCCCTTCATGGCCAACATCCATCCCCCTGTGGTAGTCAGCACATAGGTCAAAATCGGCAGGAAAGCATGGAAGAGCACATCTTTAATAAACGCCAGGCTGAAACTGGGTTTCATCCCGGGAGAAAGCGAGCCCCTCATTGAATGAATAGGCAAGATTCCCCATTGAACTCCAAGAAAGACCACGATCAAAATGGCTATAAGATAATTGGGAATCGAGCTAAAGGCAGATGCAATCCCTGTCAGGACATGATCCATCATACTTTCCCTTCGGTAGGCTATCATCATCCCCAAGAATACACCCAGCATAAAGCTTATGCAGAGGGATATTCCTACACTGAAAAGGGTCCATGGGAGGAACTTCTTTATGATAGAAACCACGGGAGTGCCCTTTGAGAGGAAGGATTCGCCAAGGTCCCCTCTTATGAGGGCTCCGAGGAAATCAAAATACTGCAAGTATAGAGGAGCGTCAAGGTCGATGGAAAAAAGCGCCGCAGCCTGGTTTTTCGCGTCCTCATATGGAATGCCATATTGAGCTACAAGCTGGTTGATATAGATTTGAACAGGATTCCCGGGCATGAGTCGAATCAGAAAGAATGTCAGAGAGATTATGACAAAGATCGTGATGATCGCCTTGCCGAGCCGCCTGAGGAGATATGTGGAATACCTCCTCCTGGCTGGTCTCAATTTGACAACAAAATTACTAGCTCCGCCTGTTGCCGTTCCAGAAACTCCGGTCCTGCTCATCGCGCACCCGATCCTTTCAATATGTTTCCTATAATTTACTTTTGACTATGTATCCATATGCCACAAAGATGCCAATTTCACGTCAGGGGAATTTCCCTCCAGGCTCTCTAGGGAAAAATTGTTCTCCGAGTGTAGACTGAAGAAGGAGTTTCCTTACACTATTAAAGAGATTCCTCATATGTTTAAGAATTCCTGCTAAGAATCAAACTTTTTTCCCAAGACAATTGTGGCATGAAACAATGTGCAGACTTGCAGAGTACGATCAGAAAATCTGCAATTTAGATCCGCACATCATCTGGGCGAAAACCTGCTCATTCTTTATCGCGGGAGAGTTGTAGAACGAGGTGAGACAGCCGATATCTTGAAGTCTCCTGCTCATCCTTACAAGAAATTGCTCATAAAAGCGCTTTTGCCCCCTTACCCAGACAGGAAAGTCCTGATTTCAGGAGAATTAAATCTTCGTGTGCCAAGTGAAGCCCTGGGTGGCGCAGACCATTCCTGTCCCTTTGCGGCTAGATGCCCGGAGGCTATGGATATACGCAAAACCAGGGCGCCGGGCACGATCACATTGCGGGGCGAGCATGAGGTAAGCTGTTTCTTGTGCGAAGAGAAAGTCTCATAGCATAACGAGAGAATCAGTTCCAAAAGGCGTATGCCGCCCGGCAGAGACACCAATAGAAAGGAGTCTTCGTCTATGGTGGGTATCGCAATGTTGAGTTTCGCTCATGTGCATGCTCCTGGATATGCCAAGCAGGTGCTCGAACAACCTGACGCAAAGTTGGTGGCCATATGGGATGAGGAGGAAGAACGCGGCCGGCAAGCAGCGGAGAGGTATGATGTGCCCTTCGAGCCAGATCTCGACAAGGTGCTCAGCAGGCCGGAGGTAGATGCTGTGGTCGTCGACACCCCAACATCGATGCACCCTGATGTGATCATCGCTGCGGCAGAGGCAAAAAAGCATATCTTCACAGAGAAAGCGCTGGCCATTACAGTCAGGGAAGCTGACAGAATCGTAGAGGCTGTCAAAAGATCGGGAGTCAAATTCATGATATCCCTGCCCAACCGGTGCCGGCCAGATCGTATCTTCGCCAAGAGGGTCGTAGATGAGAAATTGATCGGAGATATCACCATGGCTCGCCTTCGTGTAGCGCATTCAGCAGCTCTTGACTACTGGTGGAAGCCTGGTAACTGGTTCCGCGACCCCGCAAGGGCAGGAGGAGGAGCATTCATCGACCTTGGCTGCCATACCTTGGATCTTGCGCTGTGGCTTCTTGGGCGGCCTAAGTCTGCCATGGCAAGACTCTCTAACTTCCTGGGGAACTATGAAGTAGATGACAATTCGGTGGCGATGATCGAATTCGAAAACAAGGCCATTGCCATGCTGGATGTCTCATGGGTGCACCGGGCCGGGACCAACACTATCGAGCTCTTTGGAACAGAAGGCTCCCTCGTTATTGGGTCTCCGGGAAACGAAGTCCAGATCATCAGCACAAAGCTGGCTCCTCAGGGGATCCAGGGATGGATAAATCCCACAAAACTGCCTGATCCAACGCCGCTTCCCATGCGACAGTGGCTCGATGCCATAACCAAGGATACGCCAACCCTTATCACTATAGAAGATGGCCGAAATCTTACGGAAATCATCGAGGCATGCGCTATCTCATCTAGGGAGGGGCGCGCGGTAACGCTGCCACTTTAGCGGAGCAGTGACGCTACCTCTGGCTATAGTCCGGGATGCGACGGCCCCTGGTCAGCACCCTGTCTTCTTGGGAACCAGATCTGCAACGCTATCCAGAACGAAATCCGGCCGGATATTGGAATGCTCGAGATCAGCCCTGGTGGTAACGCCAGTAAGCACCAGGGCTGTTTTCATTCCTGCATTTATGCCCATGACCATATCCGTTTCCAGGCGATCGCCCACCATGAGACAATCAGAGGCAGCGAGGCCCAGGCGTTTCAGGGCGATTTCCACCGTGATCTTTGATGGTTTCCCTATCACAACCTCAACCTTCCTCCCGGTGGTCCCCTCAATCGCCCCGATCATGCCGGCCGCGTCCGGTATCTCGCCGCCCTCAACGGGACAGCTCCGATCGGCGTTGGTGGCAACGAAGTGCGCCCCTCGTTTGATCGCCTGAAAAGCGCAATTGAGTTTGGTATAGTCAAAAGTCCGGTCGAAGGCCGCAACCACATAATCTACCGCGTATCCTACAGCGGCTGGGTCATCAACCACAATAAGGCCGGCCTTCTTGAGTTCCCTAATAAGGGGCGGTTCTCCGATGGCGTATACCCTGCACCCCGGGGAAATTCCGGAAAGGTAGGAAGCCATGACATAGGACGAATTTATGACATCCGCCGGGTCCGTCGGGATGCCCAGCCGGGTGAGTTTCGCCGCGTAGTCCTCCCTGTTTTCGAGAGGTTTATTTGATAGGAAGACGAGCCGCCGACCAAGGCCACGCAAAAACGCAATTGTATCTGAAGCGCCTGGAATGAGCTTGTCCCCGCGATAGATGGTCCCGTCTAGGTCAAATATGTATCCATCGAACAGGCAAATTTCAGTTTCAGAATCACGCATGAAATGATCCCCTCTCTGTGCTTAGAAAGATGCCGCGAGGCTGCCGATAAGAATATGGAAATCTGATCCTATCTAGATTCGGCGTCAAATATCAAATCCCCGAAAAATGATGGAGCATGGAAGGTTCCGGGGGTGAAGGACCAGCCGCTGAATTCTCCAGATCGGATGGCGCTCCTGTTGAAATTGACCCCCCAGATATCCCCGGGCTTGGGAAACCTGCGCGAGATCTCCCGAATTGGCACGGCAATCTCAACACTCCAACCTTCGGCAGTTTTTGCGGCCGCCGCTCTCCAGTCGCCATTCCATGCCGGGCCAAGCCTTGAATAGCTGTCGTATTGCGTGCCAAGGGAGTTGACGGCGAAATGATAGTAGAAGCTATGATCATGCCCGGGATCCAAAAATAGCTCAACAGAATCATCATAGAATACAGGACCATCTCTTTTGATAACAGAAGCGATAGTGGATCCTGGCGCCGATTCCCTGACATCATAGGCTACATAGAGATTATCATCATCATAGGATACGGCTATCCGGGTCTCCTCCTCAGCCCTCCCCTCTCCTGTAATGACTTCAAATCCACCCTGCCAATCGGCGCCGTTCCAGGCCAAATCATCGAGGTCCCCATCGATAATAGGCGGCATTTGGGTATATACCGCCCTGATAATCCGTGGGGTCCCGCATTTGCGAAACGATGAAGATGTGGCGAGAGTCATGACCGATCCCTCCCCGCAGGGCTCCGACCCAGCAAATCCAGCCTCAGCAGATTCCGCCCTGGCAGGCTCAGCCTGGCCGGACCGAACCCCGGCAATCCCGGCTCTGGCTATCCTGTCTTCACTCCCGCGAGCAGGGGCGCGCGTGGCAAAAGGCCCTGTTTTGAGGGCTTGGAGATATAAATCTGTCAAATATGGATACGCGAAAATAACTACCCCGGAGATATTAGAATTGGATCCGCGACCCAACTGAGAGGCGCTGGAGCCGGTTTGTTGCTCTATCTTCGAGACGTGGGCGCCGATCCTCCGGATCTCCTCAATCTGCTGGACTAGCGCATCAGCCCCCGGCAGATTGAACCCTTGAAGCCCTATATACATCGGGATACCGCCTTGCGCGAAGTATCTCGTCCAAACCAGCAAACCTTTCATCTCGCTTACCCGCGAGCTGTATGCCATGGGGATCAAGGCGTCTATATAACCCGCCCGCACCCATTCCGGCCAATCCTGCAAAAATCCCGGGTTCAACTCCAGCGGCATTCCTCGAGGCATCACAGCGCAAGTAAGCTCAACATCTGGCCTTATATTGCGCACTCGTTCTGAAATAGCCCTGACAACGCCGGTTACAGAATCAGCGCGCAGCTTATTCCAGGCCCTGAACTCTTCTGGGTTAAAAAGTGGATCCAGATCCAGCGGATCGATCCCATATTCCTTTTGAAATTCCTCCCGATGCGCCAGGCTGTAGCAGGTATCAGCGGCGGCAGGGTCAGGGAAACGAATGTAATCAAGGTGAATCCCATCAACGTCGTATTTCTCCACGGCCTCTCCTATGAGGTCAGCGTAAAACTCGGGGACTCCAGGATGCATCGGGCAGACCCAGAAGAACCGGTTCGCGCCCTGCTTGTACCCCTGCTCTCCGCTCCTGCTGATGGCCGTCCATTCGGGATATCTGGTCAGTACAGGTCCTGGAGAGTTCAGACCCACATAGAACATGCTGAACCAAGCATGAATCTCCATGGAGCGGCTATGGGCCAGCCGCAGGAATTCTTTTAGAGGATCGAAGCCTTTAAAGGTAGGCATCTGCGCCGGCATTCCACGCGAACGCAGGATGGCTGATGGATAAATAGTCTGCCCCTGGTAAAACGCCTCCACAAAGATGGCGTTAAAACCTGCATCGTGAAGCCGTTCAACGAGGGTCTGAATTCCAGCGGAGTCACCGGGAATGCTTTTTGCGTTGACCCACACGCCCCGAAGCTCTGGAAGGACGCTGGCGCCGCAGGAATCCGGGAGGCTATGGCTATCATGCCGCGCGGGAAAGCTACCATTCAGCCCTTGATTGACACCCCTCGAATCGGGATGGTGTTTGGGAACAGAAGTATCAGAAAGCTCGGAATGATCAGGAGGATCCGCAAATCCATGAGCGAAGAACCGGGCAGACGTGCTAATAGGTGGAAATAAGATCAGCAAGGCTGAAATCATAGTATATACCAAGAATTTACCACGGGACCAATGGGAAATCTGCTTCAAATCGCTACCCCCTCCCCGGTCATGGCTCTTTCTGTTCAGGCCGCCGACGGCACGGATGAATAATCTATTCCCAGGGCTCTTGCAAGGGGCACGAAGTGATCAGCAAACGCCGAATATGGCACATATGAGGGCGAACTGGAAAGAGTAGCCATAGTCGGGGTAATGTTAAAGATAGGCAACTCTGCGAATGGTCTCATCTCCAGAGGAAGCCCCCGGTACATTCCGCCCGCGACAGACCTAAAAGCATCTTCGGCTGTCGGATGATGAGGATTATCATAGAACCACGATGGCACTACCCAGATTACTCTCCCTACAAGTCCCTGCTTGATAGCTTTCAAAAGGAAATTCCCGCAATGAACGATCTCAGGCAGGCTATGGTAACAATCAGAATGCGCATCGAAATGTAACACTGTGGCTCTTCGAAGGCCTGCCTTCTTCCAGCAAAAGTATGCCTCCCTATGGTCGGCCATCCCCACCGCTGCAAGCGGAGGCAGCTCGATTTTGGCTGCGGAAAGCCTTGACAAGAAATCCTGAGGCGATATCCATGCCTTAAACTGCCCGGGGTTGAGTACCCCACGATGGTAGATAGGCGGCCCGTAAAAGAAATCTACGTCAACGTCTACGAGAAGATCAAACATATCTTGATCACTCGCTTAGCATTGCAAGCCACTGCCTCTAGGTGTGGCATGGCTGACCGTAAGACTTCTAGCGGCTATCTCCTTCGTCCGGCACGACTTCTTGCTTCCCAACAAAATACCGGTATCTCAGATGATTACAAAAATTAGTATATCATATCTCCCATGGGAATTTACACCCTATCAAATCAGACAGTCCATGGTGAAATCTGTCTCCGGTGGATATCACAAAGTGAGCTTCCACTGGCTTTTGAGTCCTCGCTATCTTTACAAAGAACTGATTCCAGCCTTCCCTCAGGGTCGCGTCTGCATAACTCCTCCCGTCGCCGCCATAGTTGGGCCTCAGAATCCCCTCACCCCTTGCCTCGCAAATCAGGTTCCCGTTTAGCCACAGCTTGAAGGGGCATGTGGAAGGCAGACCTACCCAGACCGGCCTAGAAGATGGACTATGAACATAATGTCTCAAGTATATTACGCCAGGTTCATTCTTGAAGAGACCTTCAATCTTGAGCTCATTTTCAGGGAAATTAACCTCGATCCACCCTTCCCCGACCCCGGAAGGTTCGGCATTCTCTTCTGCAGGGAGAATCGTATCTATATCCCCGTCAAACCTTTCGGAAACCAGCCACTTGTTAGCTCCCACGAAAACTATGGGCACATCTTCCACTTGTGGTCGCTGCGCCGGCCTTATTCTAACGCTTCCACGGTTGGATATATCGAGTGCTCTCGCAGTGCAGACCCTTATAGCAAAACTGCGCCTGGCCTCCTGGTTTGGCTCTAAAAGAACTCGCTGCACAAGTGGGGAAACCTCCCACCCCTCTGGGAATAGGAGCGATACCTCGGCTTCAAACATAGTGAGCGTGGCATTCCTCAAGATTATATCAACCTTCCTGACTTCTTTTGTCGAAATGGCCGGTCCTTCCACGTAATCTATCGAAACGGTCAGCGTCCCAAGGTCGAAATCCACGCGAGTGGGAGGAGCAGACCAAAGCATCCTCGTCCGTTCCCCGGGCTCTAGAGTTAAGGCCATATCTCCATGCAGGACTATCGAATTCCCATTCAGACGCGTCAACTCCGCCTGGCAGGCTTGGCCGGCTATTGAATTCCCATGGAGAGCCATTATCTGTTTTCCGATACGACATACCCTTTTTGTAAGCTCATCCAGGTCTCGAGGTTCCCTTACATTCTTGATTCCCTCCCAGGAGGAATTGGTGGCAATCCTATCACTCAAAGGTTCGACCCACTTCTTGGGGATGCCGTCCTTACCTAGGATGATTCCGAGCAGGGCCCCAACCGTCGCCCCCGTGCAATCAGTGTCATAGCCGCAATTCACTGCCTTGCAGATTGCGTCCCCGAAATCCTCTCCATAGAGCAGACCTATTGTCTGGAACCCCAGATTCACAGGTGAATACTGAGCAATAGGGCTATAAGACTCTTTTAAGACGAAGTTCCTTGCGTCTTTCCAATTCAGCCCATCTTTATATGCCTTGATAGCATTTCTGATTGCTTTTGCAGTCTCGCAATTCTCTGGAATAAAGGACAGGCCTATCTCCAGGAGCTTCTCCTTGTCACTTGTCACAAACGCCGCAGACTGCATCGCCGCATTGAACATCTCGCCATAGACTGATTCTCCGCCGGCATGATCAACTATAGCATCCTCGTAGGCATAAGAGGCTGCCACATCCGGCAATCCCGGCGCTATGCACGCCCATATCTCAGAGCGTATTGGGCTCCCCATGCAATGCTTGAACCAATTGTTGAAATATCCTGAGATCGGCGGCAAAAGGCCTTTCCTGAGGTTGGTCTTGTGAAGGCCGTATTCATCGAAGTTATACTGGATGCAGTCCAGCCAGTAACGGGCGAGATCCCGCGCCTTGATATCGAGCCCTCTATCTTCTAGCGCCTGGAGCCAGATGAGCTGAAGCTCCAGGTCGTCATTGGGGATCCCACCTTCTACTATCCTCGGATACCACCATACATCGAAAAGCTCTTCTTTCCCCCACATACCCTCAAGCGGAGTTCCAAGCGTACCCCCGCAATTCTTGCCTAGCCAGCAGCCATAGACTTTGTCGTAGTATTCGTCTTCGTTCAGGAACATCTCCCTCACTCCCCTCACTCAGTTTCATTCGCTATGAGCATGCGACTTCCTGCATTGCACAAAGGATGATGTTGTAGCTCAAAATAGCCGCCCGGCATAGACTGTATAGGCGACCTAGATTCTGAAGTCATGGGGCAAGGACTTCAGCTTTCTTGGTTCATATTGCTGTAGATGACCAAGCTCGAATTTAAAAATATGAGCTGATTGTGCGCGGCTAACCCGGCAACCGCGTGGTACATAGCTTGGTTATCTTCCAACTCTAGACTCAACTCTAGACTTGGCAGTCTATAACCGCCTGTAGAGATGATTTGGGTATCATGAACTCCAGATTAAGAGAGGTGATCCCATGCTCGAAATCTTGAAAAAATGGGGAATTTGGCCTCTGGTCCTCTTGACGGTTTTTGGCATCATATTCGCGGTTGTCAGAGGATACCAATATGAACGCGCCCTTCGCGAAGCCCTGGAGGCAAAACAAAGGGCTGACGAAGCCTTATCGGCCATATCTAATCTAGAAAAACAGCTTCAGCACATCATCGAGGAGACAAAAAGGCTTGATGAAGAACAGGCAAAGCTGGACGCAAGGGTGCGTGAGCGCGATAAAAGATTACAGGAACTTGAAAGGATGATTGTGAAATGAGACGACTGCGCCTGATTCGAGGTCTGATCTTGATCTTGATAATAGTAGCAATATCGGTGGCACTATTTGATATGCCGACCTGCGCCCAAGAAACAGGATCGATCCCTGGTGCGGATTCGGCCATTGCGGCGACCAGCGCATCAAATGGGGAACCCACCGGAATTCCTGAATCTTACGCAGATTTGAAGGCGCTATATGTGGCAACCCTCCAACGCCTTGTAGAACTCGAAAAGGCCTATCAGGAGGCTCTCGATCTCGCCAGGGGTTACCGATCAGATTGGGAAGACCAGCGAGCAATTGCTGAGGCCAGGAAATCGCAGGTGGAGGAGATGACCCGCATCAATGAAACCTTGATGGGAATCATCAAGGAACTAAGGGATACCATAAATAAACAGCATGAGGTTATCATGAAGCTCACCGAGAAGAGATCGCCGATCGGTTTTAGCGCAGGGCTCTCCCTTCAGCCGCGGATGACAGATGATGGAGGGATCTCGTTCCACCCGGGCTTTACCTTTGGTGTACTATTAGTGCCATAGAGTTTGCGCGTTTGAAAATAGGATTCTGTCGCCCGTCTGTCCAACACGAGGCAGGCGGCATAGTTCCCGGCTCCCAGGAGAAAATAGTCCTAAAGGCGTAGAAAGGAGGACATGTGGCGCGCACTCCAATTGCGAATATGTCGCGCCGCGAGAATATGCTTTCAGCAGAAGTGTCCCTCTACCCGATGGAGACTATGGACTCAGATGATATAATCAACTCATCACTCAAAGCACTATCTGATCATGACCTCAATTACGAGGTAGGACCACTTAGCACTCGACTCTCGGGACCGGATGAATCTGTATGGAGGGGATTGCGGACCCTCTATGATCGTGCAAAGAATCACGGAATAGAGGTCGCCATGGTGGTGACTGTGGCAAACTCAAAGAGATAGATCCTCGAGCCGTCATTGGAGAGCGAGGTCACCATGGTGGTGACTGTAGCAAACTCGAAGAGATAGGTTCCTAGGCCATCATCGGAGAGCAAGGATACATTTCCTTGGCTGGCTGGAGCATTGTCACCCCGAACCAGTATATACCATAAAATTCCTTATTATGAGTGACCAGAGCCTATGCTTTTCCAGTCCAAAGGCGAGGTGGCAGGATTTTCGGCACTTGAGAGCAGAAGCTGACGAAATCTCAGCCACCTCTGCGTCCAAGCCGGCCTAAATCTCGCCACCCCTTGCCACTATATCCCATAAGATTCCTTATTATGGATAATTATAACCTATAATCTTCCAATTGAAGGGGAAGGTAGCGAGAAATCTGCCACCCTAGCCCCGGGGCTGGCGAAATCTTGGCCACATTTGAGCAAAACCTGCCTAAATTCCGGCCACCTCAAGGTGAGATCGGCCCAGAATCTACCAAAATGTTCCCGACCTGACGAGAATATTGCCAACCTGGCGAGGAGGCTGACGGATTCTTAGCCACTTTTACGTGGGACCTGCCTGCAATCTCGTCACCCTCGGTCTAAGCTGACGAATTCTCAGTCACCTCCGCGCGTAACCTGCCTAGAAATTCGCCACCCTCAGTAACTACTAATATCGCCTCCGCGTATAATTTCTGACATTATTTTCACCCAACAGTGTTAATGGTTAGCACTATCCCCACCAGATAGTACTAACTATTAGCACCGTTCCCTCCGGATAGTTCAAACCATTAGCACTATCCCCACCGGATAGTTTAAACCTCTAGCACTATTCCCACCCAACAGTGTTAATGGTCAGCACCATTTCCACCAGATAGTGCTAACCATTAGCATTGTTCCCGGCGGATAGTTTAAACCATTTACACTATCCCCACCGGATGGTATCAACTATTTATTGATTAGGGTGCATGTGATATCGGCCAGAAGGCCTTGATCCGAGGTCGACAGGCCTGGGATTGGGGTACTCCTCTTCCCGGTGGCATCTCCCCAGGAAGCCATTACTTGGGTATGGAGACACTGTCCTGGCGGCGTTGGTCCGGGGACTTACTACGACCAATGGGGCGGCTATCTGGGCATGCATGATACCGTCCCAGCGGCTCTGATCCGAGGTCGGCAGATCCGGGCGAAACGTATTTGTCACACAAGCTCCTAGGTCGATATCACCCACACCCGGACAATCGGTCCCTCGATTGTAGTATTGCCCTCGGACCAACCGGTGAAACCTGGTCCCCGGGCCAAGTGCTTTCCTCTAAAGCTTAGGGCACTTTTCTCTAAAACTTAACGAGGAAAGTCTTTATCTCATAGGGTTTGATAAAGAAGTCCAGGTTTCGTCCGTCGAATCTGGCCGGGCTCTCATTGCGCTCAACAAGGTTGCATTCCTTGGCATCCTTGATAGGAAATCCGAACGTGAGAGTCACCGGACCTCGCCTGTTTCCGTACTCATAGACTCTGACCACGATGGCGTCGCTATCTTCGGCCTTCTTCACTGTCTCCACTATTACATTCTGGGCGTTTGAACTGGCAAAGGAGAAGGTGTCAGGAAGCGTGCCCTGCTTTCTTCCAGAACCAAGCGCGCTGCTGGCTCCATACCCCACACAGGCGCCCACATAGACTGCGGCCAGAGGGTAATTGAGACTATAGGCTTCATTCACTGTGCGCCCCCTATACCAATCCTCAGCGTGCGGATAGAGACTGTAAGTAAAGACATGGTGACATTTATCCGCCTTCGGATCCGGACTTATAGCCGACTTGAGCAATGTGAGGCGAATGACATTATCCTTGACATCATGACCATACTTACAATCATTCAGAAGGGAAACGCCATAGCCACCCTCTGACATATCAACCCATTTATGGCCACAAGTCTCAAACTTGGCGAAATCCCAAGATGTATTCCAATGAGTCGGACGTTCCACATTCCCGAATTGAATCTCGAATGTCGCCTTTGTAGCCCGTATATCAACGGGGAAAGCAGCCTTCAGGAGCATCTGGCTTTCCCGCCAATCTACCTCAGTCCTGAAATCAACCCTCGCAATGGAGCGATAGATGGTCATCCGCTGAGTGATCACGGAATCCATGAATCTCCATACCAGCCTCAATACCCCGCGCTCAGGCCCTTCCTCTTCTACAGTCACTTCCGCGAGATCAGTGACCTCCCACATTTTCTCCTTGTAGAATATGTCAATGTCCCAGGCATCAAATCTGAGGGGTTTGTCCTCGAACACCTGGAGGACATTCGCGCGTTCGCCTGGCGCCAGGACTTCCCTATCGCGGATCTTATCCCATACAGATTTTATCTGCCCTGAGCTATTCAGCGTGATAGTGAAAAAACTATTCTCCAGTTTCGCCGGCGTCACGCTGATCTCACATTCTCCGCAGCTGCATTCTGAGGAGCTAGAAGCCGGGCTCTGGCAATCTGGCACAACGGAATCTGCATCCCGGCGGCACGAAGGCGAGCCATCATCTGCATCCTGGCGGCACGAAGGCGAGTCATCCTCAAGATATATAGCCTTATAGCCTAGAGCAGGAACGCCCTCGACGAATAGAAGTAGTTCCTTGCAGGTATCTGATGAAGCGCCTGCGCCACAAGCAGATTCCACTACCTGGCTCCGGACCTTCCTGCCTTCAGAGTCTACGAAGACTTTACCTTCAAAGGCAGGATTCCATGGGACGACTACCACATCAGAACGTTCCCATGATAATGAATTGAACACAACAATTGCTTCCTTCTTCAATTCCATGTCCTTGACGATGTGATCAAGAGCCGCCCTGAGGGTCCCATGTCCAATATTCATGATCTCCTCATACTGCTTCTCACTGTCCTCATAAACCTCGCGAATAGAGGATCCTGGGATGATATCATGGAACTGATTCAGCAGGATAAGCTCCCACCCGTGATTTAGATCTTTCTGCGGGTAAGAAAACCTTCGCCCCATTACATGAGCAAGGGAAGAAAATGCCTCGGCATCATGGTAGAGAATCTCTGACCGCCTGTTGGCCCGTTTATTCTGGCCTTGGGATGTATATGTTCCGCGATGATACTCTAGGTAGAGTTCACCATCCCATACAGGTAAGTGGGGCTCTCCCTTCACCCTTTCAGCCAGTCGATCAAAGAAAGGCTCAGCCTTGCCCAATTCCACCTCTGGCATTCCAGGTATCTCCTTGAAGGCCTTAGCCGTCTCTATCATCGAACGTGTCGGGCCTCCGCCACCATCACCATGGCCGAATGATAGAAGAAGCTCGTCGTTCAGCCGCTTTTCGCGATAGCTATCCCAGATCCCCTTTATCGTCTTTGGTGATATGTCCCCATTATATGTATAAAACCATACATCATCGTTTGCAGGGGTGGTGATGAAATGGGTCAATACCTCGGTGCCATCTATCCCACGCCAGCTGAAGGTGTCATATTGTGGCCTGTTATACTGGCTCCAGCTGATCTTCGTGGTCATGAAATACTCAAGTCCACTTTTCTTGATTATCTGAGGCAGCGCCCAACTATAGCCGAATACATCTGGAAGCCATAATACTTTGCATTCTTTGCCAAATTCTTCCCGGAAAAAGCGCGTGCCGAACAGGAATTGCCGCACAAGGGATTCACCGGATATGAGGTTGCAGTCAGCCTCGACCCACATGCCACCTGTAGGCTCCCATTGTCCAGAAGCCACCTTTTCCTTTATACGCGCGTAGATCTCTGGATGGTCCTCTTTGATAAATTTATAGAGTTGAGGCTGTGACTGAATGAAGTAGTAATCCGGATAGAGATCCATCAGATTGGTTACGGTGGAAAAAGTGCGCGCGCACTTTTCACGGGTGTGTCTAAGCGGCCAAAGCCAGGCCACATCGATATGTGAATGGCCCACACATACAACTTTGGGCCTTATGCCTTCCCTGGATAGTCCCGCCAGAGCGGACCTAAGATAGTTCGCAGCGTTCTTTGCGGAATCATAAAACATATTTGAGCCAGGTTTCCGCCAGTCTATGAGCCTCGTGGCTTCATCCAGAACATTGAGCAACGCGCTTCCCTGAGGCGAATTGTCTCCCAGGACATTGACTGTTCCGATGCCGGTGTTGAGAAGGTAATACAGATCCTGAACGTCTTTATCGATCAAGACCAATTCCGCAGTTTCAAATGTGTAATATGAACCATGCATCCCGCTCGTCGCCTTGATGGCTAGGATCTTTTCGTTTCCATCCCCGGAATTCACGACACTGGCAGGCAAAATCGCCTCTGTATGGTTCACATCGATTCCCTGAATGGGTGCACCGTCCACATACAAGAGCCCTTCCGGACCGCCTCCGCGTCCCTGTCTTTCTGAGAGGTGTATATGAAGTGCCACATTTCCATAAGACCGGCGCCAGTCTTCAGGGATCCCGAATCTCCCCCTAACCCAGATAGTGACATCGCGCCCGCCCCATCGGGCGCCTGGGGTGAGTTCCAGCCATTCTGAATCATCATATTCGGGCTTGCTGACGTCTTCAGCGGCATATTTAGCCGAAGCCATCGCCCCCTGCCCCGCAACTATATAGCGCAGGCCCCGGACAGGCATGCGATGCCGGTAAATATAGCCCTGTAGTTCTCGGACCCGACTTGCGATCTTCTCTACAGTGAAATACATATCCATAGCCTTACCGCAAATAGGCCCAACCCACATCATGTGGGAAGAGCCGCGGCTTCCCTCCTTGATACATAATGAAAGTCGTGCTGGTCTTTCTGGTCTTCGCTTTACCAAAATCTACAAGTCGTCTACATCTTTGCTTCCCCGATACTGATACATATACACCGGCGCAGCAAAAGGCCTACAGTATTCGACCTATGTTCTGGGATCTGCACGACTTATCTTAGTGAGATTCTACAGTGCGGTATTTTCTCCTGCTGCGCGGAGACTAGATCGACCATGAGATTGGCTGCATCGAAAATGATCTGTTGTTGGTGCCGCCCCCGCGGCATGAACGAATACCCTGAAAATAAACGGCTACTATTTTCATCCTTCTGATAATGTAGCGCTGGCATGGAGGTCTACTTATAATCTAGCGGACAAAAATGCCGATATATAAAGAATAGGAGATATGTAGCCATGGCATAAATTCCGACATCCTGCACACCACGGCAGGCGCGAGAATGGGGGTTTTGGGGTGGATCTGCAAAGAAGCTTGAAGCTTTGGGGCGGAGTCATTGTCTTTGCTATCATAACTGGTATCCTTGGCTTTCTCGTCGTAAATAACCTAAATGGAGCTATAGGTGCCCTCTCTGAGGCACCAACCGCCACAGGCGCCGCAGCAACAGGGCTCACAAAAATTCTTCATGCGCGTCTATTTACCTGCATTCTGATACCGACAATTCTCCTGTTCTTAATCGGATCGGTGCTGCTTTCGAGAAGAGAAATAGCGAGAGCTACACGCTATATGCTGCAGCTGACCCATGAGCTCACCTCGGGAGAAATCAGCGCCGCCGCAGAGAGGCAGCAATCGTTGAAGGGGGGAATCACAAGCGAACTCACAGAAGCGTTCAACGATATTACGCAAAAACTCTATGGTCTTCTCAGCAACACTAAGACTCTAACTGAGAAAGTCATCTCCGGCGCCAGTGCCCTGAGAGATTCGGCGGAACAGGCTTCTCAGGCAGCCTCGCAGATTGCAGAGGCCATCGAGGGTGTGGCCAAGGGGAATATAGATCAGGCAAAAAATGCAACAGACACAGTCAGACTGATGGACGAATTGAAGTCCACCATAGACAAGATCGCCTCTACTGCAAATGAGCAGTCCGAAAGCACTCATGAAGTTTCGGAGACCATAAAAGAAATGTCAGAGATGATAGAAAACGTTACTACTCGGGCCGAGCGTGTCGCGCGCGCCGCCGATGAGACATTCAAGGTGGCAGGCGCCGGGCAAGAGACGGTCAAGGCTACAATCAATGGCATGAATCAAATCCGCTCAACTGTTTTGGAAACGGCGCGAAAGGTCCAGGAACTCGGTGAGCATTCAAAACAGGTTGGAGAAATCTTGCAGGTCATCAGCGTCATCGCTGACCAGACAAACCTCCTGGCATTGAATGCCGCCATTGAAGCCGCCAGGGCGGGTGAACATGGCCGTGGTTTCGCTGTGGTTGCAGACGAAGTCAGAAAGCTTGCACAAAGATCAAGCAGTTCTGCCAAGGAAATCGGGGCAATCATAAGCAACATCCGCGAAGGAACTGATTCTGTCATAGCGGCCATGGCTTCCGGCACAGAGGAAGTCAACAGGGGAAGCGATCTAGCGGCTCGCGCGGGGGAGGCGCTGGAAAGCATCGTCAAGGCGATGCAGGTAACGAATGATGAAATCACCGGCATATTAGATGCTGCGAAGAATCTCTCTCTCAACAGTAAGAAAGTTGTGGAATCCGTAAGCAATGTAGAAGATACCGCCGAGGAGAACGCGGTCTTTGCGCAAGAAATGGCTGTGAATAGCGGGCAAGTTCGCGACGCGATAAAGCAAGTATCTGCAATATCGGAACAGACGGCAAGCGCAGCCGAGGAGATAGCCGCTTCCGCCGAAGAAGTGAGTGCCTCGGTGGAAAGCGTCACCAGCTCGGCAAATGCATTGATCTCTGCCGCCAGGGAGCTTGAAACCGTATTGGCGAATTTCAGGACCAACTGAATGGATAAGACAGGGACATATTCAGGCGACTGAACTTCAGGCAGTGCCGCCGCCATGTATGAGAATTGGACGCTATCATAATCCACTTTTCTGAGAAGTCATGGGGATTGTCGCGCTCTTGCTCAAATCCAGCGCTTGAGGGGGTAGGAGAGATGTCAGAGGGACTTGATAAAATGAAGGAACTTGAAGCCCAGGGATATGGCATTACTAAAGCTCGAGAGACTCCAGAAGGAATGGTCAGATGCATACTGACCCAGAGCAGCACGGGAATGAAAAAAGTGGTGGACTTGACGCCGGAAGAATATAATCGCGTGATGAATAGGAGATAACGGGGATAAAACTCCTCAGCACGAATAGAGTGCGGGATGGGTGGAGCAGATCTGCTCCCAACGCTTAGTGGGGGCTTAGCTGACAGACCTATCCCTGGGGTTATGCGTGGCAGGGAGGATTTGACGAAAAGAGCCCGGAGAGAAAACCTGTAGGGAGGGCTTATAACCAAGGTTTCTCCGGGCCTCTGGCGGGCTATGCGATATTGCCTGACATGCCAGTTGGAATAGAGCATTTATGATTCCGCGGTCCCAATGGCCCCAGTAGCCCCAACAGCTCCGGTAGCTCCAGCGACCCCGGCAGCTCCAGGAGATGGCTTCCATGCAGGCTCAGTACTGGCCGCGCCTGTTTTGCCTCCACCCCCTCCGGATAACTCGCCGATGACAGGAGGCATGAGGAAGTCGGGATAGGCGGGAACGCCCATCTCTGGAATGTCAAGCCCAGCTAGCTCATCTTCCTCACTCGTGCGTATACCCATTATTGCGTCAAGAACCTTGAAGAAAATGTATGAGAATCCAAGCCCCCAGATTATGGCTACTCCGGCGCCTACGACCTGAGCGATGAACTGGCCAGGGTCACCATAAAGGAGCCCGGCGACTCCGCGGCCGGCTATGCCCTGATACACGCTGGAGCCTACGCCATTCCAACCGGCGCCATAAGTGCCGTCCGCGAAGATTCCCAGGCTGATGATCCCCCATAGCCCATTGAGACCATGAACAGCGATCGCGCCTACAGGGTCATCTATCTTGAGTTTCCGTTCGATAAAGAATGCTCCTGCGCAGACCAGCACGCCTGCCACCGCTCCGATGATGACTGCAGATGCTGCATTTATGAAAGCACAGGGCGCTGTGATAGCCACCAGGCCCGCAAGGGCGCCGTTGCATGTCATTGCAGGATCTGGCTTTCCGAATTTGAGCCACATATACACCATAGCCACGAGTCCGCTTACGGCACCGGCCATCATGGTGTTCACGGCCACTATGGATATCCTGAGGTCACCACCGGCCAGAGTGCTGCCCGGGTTGAATCCAAACCAGCCGAAGAACAGAATTATCGTCCCAAGTATAGCCAGGGGTATGTTGTGTCCGGGCATCGCAACAGGAGTGCCATCCGCGCGGTATTTTCCTGTGCGCGGCCCCAGGACTATGGCCCCTGCCAGGGCGGCCATCCCACCTATCATATGAACTACTCCCGACCCGGCGAAATCAACCACACCGTGGCCAAGTCCAAATTTGGCGCCAAGCTGCGAAAGCCAGCCGCCGCCCCATACCCAGTTGCCGAAAATGGGATACAGGACCATTGAAATAGACAAAGTAGATATGACAACCGCCAGGAATTTCACTCGCTCGGCCATTGCGCCGGTGGGTATGGTCGCGGCAGTATCCATGAACACCATCTGGAAAAGAAACAGCGCGAATATGCCAACATCATATGTATCTCCCGTCAGGCCAAATCCCTTGAGCCCTATGAGACCAAACCCTCCGGGACTAAACTCACGATCTAAGGCCCCTGCGCCGCCCAAATTTGCGACAGACATGACTCCACCGAACTGGAAAGCGAATCCTACCAGATAATATCCAACGGCACCAACCAAGAACACCATCAAGTTCATCGCCATTGTATGAGCTGCATTCTTTGCCCTTGTAAAACCCGTCTCAACAAGGGCAAATCCAGCCTGCATGAAGAAGACAAGAAAGCCGGCAATTAGCGTCCAAACGAAATTGAGACCGATTTTATCATGGCCGACCTGGTTGGCTAGTTCTATGAAGGTTGGGGCGCCTGGCGTGACTGCTGCCACATCATTGATATTCCCAGTCGCTCCCCCTGCTGGGTCTCCAGCGGACGTCAATGATATCCAGCCTAATAGAAAGGCCAGAGACACCAGAGAAGCAATGAGTATGGCACGAAGACGTGAATGCGAGATTTCCTGACAGCAATTCATACCTAACACCTCCCATAGGGTTTGAGCCTTCGCGAAAGCCTATGGCTAAAGTATATGTATGGAGAAAATGGCAGTCAAAGATACTGTCAGAGACCTGTTAGATAGATTCACATTAATCTGACATGATCATTGATCCAGTGTGAAGGAGGTATTATCATGATTGCAAGAGAACTTATCAATAGCCGGGAGATGAGTGTTATGGCAGATGCTGAACATATTTACCCAATAGGAGTAGTACAAAAACTCACCGCTCTCTCATGCAGGCAAATCCGCTACTACGAAGAACGTGGCATGGTTTCCCCTGCGCGCTCGAAAGGCAACCGCAGGATGTTTTCCCAAAAGGATATTGAGCGCCTAATGGAGATTCGCGACAAACTCAACGAGGGTTGGCTGTTGCAGGCCATAAAAGATGTGATCTGCTCAAATAGGCGAGATACATCGAACAGGGCATATCGGTTGAATGAGGAGCATCGGGAATTTGAGAGATCTGGGGCCTGAAAAACCAGAAACCCGGAATGATATATATTTCCGCCTTTGACGGGCGGTCGTCATGCAGCCTGTCCCCCTTCTCTCTGAACAGAAGGGACCGCGCAACTTAGAGCGGCCCTCCAATTCTAACTCTTTATGACATCGACGTCTGTCTATAGATTGCCGGCTCCAGGGTTGAAAAACAATCCAGCTATATCACCGCTCGGTTACCAGGCGCGCGGCGCACAATCAGCTTATATTTTCAAATTCGCGCCCGGCCGTCTATGCCATCACCCTTCATTTTAAGATGCGACACCACTTTCTTCGCCCCCCGCGCCTTTGATGCCGCCCGCATGGCTGCATCCCTTTCCTCATCGCTCTCTGCTTCCCCTTTCAGGATGACAGTGCCGCCCTTCACTACCGGTCCGATGCGCTGAATATCCACCCCGGGCTCAAGAGCCAATTCCTCTCTCGCCTCAAAGGCCACGTCAGAATCTACTATTTCACCATCTGTTGAAATCGTGATATCATTTACGACATCAACAACCCCGGGAACACCCCGTGCTATTTCCTCGGCCCTATTCCTCTCGGCCAACACATCTACAATCCCCCAGAGGCGAATTTTGCCACCGATCTCCTCCACCTTAATTCCATATGCCCGCATACCCTCATCAGCCTCAAGAGATTGCCGGACCTGATGAGCCAGATCGCGCCGATTTCTACCCGGGCGCTCGCCCCCAATGGCATCTTTACCTTTTTCATAGAACATATGAGCTACTCCACCCCTATGAAGTCTTGAATGCTACCCGCCGGTTTAGTTTACCCGGCTTTGGCCCCATAGACTCTCATAGGGAGAGCAGCTGTCGTAATTCGGTGACATCTTGAGATATTAATTACGCCCCTGAGCGAGTCTAGCTGCCCTGCTGGCAAGTTCCGAGATCTTCACGAGATTGTATCCCTGAACTCCAGTTTCAAGAGTATCTTGCAAAGGACGAACCCACTTCTCCGGCAAGGCCTTTGCACCGAGTATAAGGCCAACGATAGAGCCTACAGTCGCGCCATTACAGTCGGTGTCCCATGCTCCCATGACCGCAATACCTATAGATTTCCCGAAGTCCAGCCCACCATATAAGAGGCCGGTGCATACAAGAAGCGCATTGTTGATGGTGTGCACCGGATGGTAATGCCCGTACTTGCCATATACCTTATCCAGGGCCTTCTCCCAGTCAGCATTGTCCTCTTTCCACCAGCCAAGAATATCATTTACAGCCTCCGCCAAACGGCTGCGCGCTGGAATCTCTGATAACCCTGCACGTATGATCTCTTCCACATCAGAGGTTGCGAACGCCGCGGAGAGCATCGCTGCCACAAACATCTCACCGTAGATCCCATTCTTTGTATGGGAGATACATGCGTCCCTCCAGGCAAGTTCCGCGCCTAATTCGGGATTGCCAGGGGTGACATAGCCCCACATGTCGGCCCTTATCTGGGCACCGATCCACTCCCTGTATGGATTACGATGTACGGCTGACATCGGAGGCATTATAAGGTTAGCCAGGTTTCTATAGGCGACTCTTTCCGCTGTACATGTGTGCAATAGTGGGAGGTGTGATAGCCAGGCCTCTGACACATCCTCTGGCGTGAAATCTATTCCGTACTGTTCTAGAATATGAAGTCCCAAGACGGTGTAGTTGGTATCATCGTCCTCTGGCATTCTTCCCAAAGTAGAGGGGTCAAAGGATTTTTGTTGAGGACTGAATCCGTATTTCGTCAGAAAATCGTCTGGATATTGGAAGTCGAAATAGTCCTCGAGAGGATATGCATTAGTGGCCTTCAGGAATTCTCTGATACCTTCCCGGCCATTGGGTCTCATGGCGTAGCCTTCGACCGGTTTCCCAAGGAGGCAGCCCGCGCAGCGTCCCAACCATGCACCATAAACCTTGTCGTATAATTGCTCATCAGAAAGGCGCGCCTCCAACCTTCTTGGTCCCTCTGGCCTTTCCGCGCGAATCCCCTCGAGATCTGATGGTTCGCTATAAGGGAAATCTGTCCCCACCGGAAAATGGGCAATTTCATCCACCAGCTTTGCAGCCATGACTTCCCGATCCAGCTGGTGAAGAGATTTGACTGCTTCAATACGTTCCATGAAAGGAGTCACATCTTTGCCCTCTTCTCGGGCCTGCCTGACCTCGACGTCAAGGTACTCGGTATTCGTCAACCAGGTAGTGTTCAAGCTAATCCCTCCAAATCATAGGACTGAAAACGCCGGAGCTTTGAGAAACCAAGTAGTTCTTTAATCTCATCCCGCGTTGGCAAGGATGTCTGCGCGCCCATTCGAGTTGTAGCAATAGCCCCCGAAGCGCAGCCATATCTAAGGCCTTCCTCTACGCCCATTCCCTCCACTAAGGCCACGGTAAACGCCCCTATGAAGGCATCCCCTGCCGCAGTGGAATCTATCGCCTTCACCCGAAAGGCCGGCACGTGAAATCCTCCTTCCGGTCCAGCAAAGACCGCTCCTTTCTCCCCCAAAGTCAGTACCACCCTGCCCGGCCCCATGTCCAGGATTCTTTTCCCGGCTTCAATGGCCGTGTGCGGTTGGTCAACAGGACATCCGCATAGGGCTGACGCTTCCACTTCATTGAGAATGAGATAATCCACAATGGAAAGAAGGTCTTCGGGGAGCCTGCGAAAAGGAGCGGGGTTAAACACGGTCATTATGGCATTCTCCCTTGCGATCCGGAGCGCTGTTTGGACTGTCTCCAACGGTATCTCAAGCTGAACTATAAGGGCTTTGGCCTTCGAGATAAAAGATCCTGCCGCTTTTACGTCATCGGGGAGACACCTTCCATTTGCCCCCGGAAATACAGTAATGGTGTTCTCTCCATTATCACCAACGGTGATCAATGCTGTACCGGTCGGCAGATCGGAATCCTTCGCGACATAAGAGACATTAACCCCGCTAGTTGTCAGACTAGAAAGCAATATCTCGCCATATGAGTCCATCCCTACCCGTCCTACCATGCCAGCGGTCGCCCCCAATCGCCTGACGGCTACCGCCTGGTTTGCGCCTTTGCCCCCTGGGGCCATCTGGAAATGATGCGCGATGACAGTCTCACCATAAGACGGAAGTCTCTTGACTTTCGCCACAAGATCCATATTCAAACTACCCACAACTACGATATCTGCCATTACAAAGCACCTTTCTTAGAGGCTCTTGAACTTCCCTGGTTAATAACAACATCGGCGAATTAGGATACCGTGAGATATGACCTGGGGCGCAAGATTTACCAGATCATAGGCAAAATCAACAGTCCCTTCATAGTTTCCTTAGTTCCCTTATAAGGCGCCTATTGCTGAACAGTACTTGATTGTCTTACAATGCTAGATTCCCTTATTATGAGCTGCGGCTTAAGAACAATCTGCTGAACCGGCCTGCCTTTCTCCCTGATACGATCAAGGAGCAGTTCACAAGCAATAGCCCCCATTTCATACTTAGGCTGAGCAACTGTGGTCAATCGTGGGCGGACTACAGACGCAAGGAGCGTATCGTCATAACCAACCACAGCCACATCTTCGGGGACGCGAATTCCCTCCTGCTCCATCGCGTTTAGCACCCCGATCGCCATAAGGTCATTACATGCGAAGATAGCCGTAGGGGGGTTCTTCAATCTCATGAGACTCTTCGCGCCTTGATACCCGCTGTGTTGCCTGTAATCGCCTTCAAGGATCAATTCATTTCGCAATTTGATGCCGTGTTCCAGGAACGCCCTCTTGTAACCCTCGATGCGTTCCATTCCTGTTGTAACGTTCTGAGGACCGGTTATGAGACCGATTGCAGAATGCCCAATATTAATCAGGTGATGAGTAGCTATATAGGCTCCTTCCACATTATCTACCGTCACCAAATCGGTTTTCATCTTCATCCGCCGGTCTGCAAATACCACGGGGATGCCGCCGGCAAGCAGATGCTCGACATGCTTCGTGCTGACCTGGGACGTAGTGAATATCACCCCATCCACCTGCTTACTTCGCAGGACTCTCAAATACTCGGCTTCCTTCCTCGGGTCTCCGTCAGTATTGCAAAGGACCACATTGTACCCATTTCTATGAGCAACATCCTCCACCCCGCGGGCAACAGCAGGAAAGAATGGATTCGTGATGTCAGGAAGCACAAGACCGATAGTATAGCTTTGTTTTGTTATCAAACCCCGCGCAAGGGAGTTGGGCTGGTAATCCATTTCCTCTGCGGTTTGAAGGATCTTCTCACACAACTCTCTCCTTACGGAGCCCCTGCCAGATAGGGCCCTTGAGACTGTGGCTGGAGAGACTCCAAGCTGTTTAGCTATTTCATATATCGTTGTGATAGATGATGCACCTTCCTATTCACAAGACAATGATCATGGTAGGATAACATCCATTTATGCAATGGGTTTCAATCATTATGATAATATCTCTTCGCTATGCGACGAGAAATTCCTTCTTTATCAAGAGAGATTCTATCAATTGTATTTTGTGATGTCAGAAAACGATTTCCTTCGCTAATCGCGATCCCACGCCACGATGCCTAATTCATCCGGGCCCATCAAGGTTTATGTCGATCATTTATTCCAGGATGCTGACCGCGCCCCTAATCGGCCCCCCATCCTGGGCCATCCAGATTACCACAAAGGTAATATCAGACCGGGGCGCCTTAGATCAGCACACTCCATCACATGGGGGATCAGAATAGGGGATCGGTAGTTGGGAGAGAAAATTGGTGCAGACATGTGCCGCATTTCTATAGAGGTTGTATTGTTAACCCCTTTATGTCACAGTGGCACAGCCTTGTTTGCTTCCTTTTTCTTACTTACATTGGTTTCCATTTTTCTGGTTCAATTTTTGCACAAATCAAGTTAGTTAAGTAATAGCGCGAGTATTGTTGATTAGATAGGCTGCATCCGCCCGCACATTACCGAACTTATCCGGTTCCTTTATGAACTCAATGGATATGAACCCTCGGTACCCAACATCGCGAAGCTCTCTTATCATGTCTTTGTAGTTGACCGCCCCTTCGGAGAGCAAACTGCGTTCTATCTGGTCGTCAGGTGTCGTGGCGAACCTGTTGAAATTCTGGGCGTGCACATTTGCGATAAACTCCTTTACCATCCTGAATCCTTCCATGATATCATCGTGGTCGGGCCTAAAAGATGGCTGGTAATTGGCTCTCAGGTTTGGAGCGCAAACATCTTGAATCAGCTTTAATGTTGTGGCCGCAGTATCAGTAAAATAGCCATCGTGCATCTCCATCGCCAAGGTAATCCCATACTCTTTCGCCTCTTTGCAGGCTCTTGCTAGACTCTTCTGAGCCAAATCCCAGTCGTCATCTCTCATCTCCCTTGAGGGCTTATCTCCTACCCATACCCGCATAATAGGTGCTCCTAGCGACTTTGTAATCATTAATGAGTTCCGAAAATCCTCTTCGGAATTTATCGGCCTTCCCTGCGCTGCAAAACGAATGTAAGAACCATACACAGAGACCCGAAGACCGGCAAGAACTATCATATGCCTCACAGCCTCAAGGTCTTTTTCACCTATATTGGGGCCTACATGGGGTGCCTGCCCCCAGATCTCAATGCCGTCAACGCCTATGGACCTGGCTATCTCGATAATATCCCCCAGGGGGAACTCACGAAATGCGATTGTGCACAATCCCACTTTCATGCATTAACCACCACTTTCCCAAAGATTAGGTACCCGCCTTGACTTAAGAACTTATGGTCAAAATGGCTTCTTTCGCCTGGCTAGCAAGAGGCGGACACCCAGAAATGAAAAGACCATGCTCTTTGAAGCGGCGTGTACAAGATCCATAAAGTAACACCCGTTCCTTCGGAAATGAGGGTGGCTTTTCAATGGGCCCCAAGACTACCCGTATCCCCTTAACCCGCTCTTCCCCCACCTCCTCAACAGCAGCTACGAGACCGCTTGCGAAGGCCTGACGGCAGTTTTTGCAAACGGCAGGGTCCACAAAACTTAAGAGCTTTCTATATTTTTCATAGCCGTGCTCGGCCCGACTAAACGTAAATTTGAACTCATCGAGATTTGGCCCCAAGAGCCGGATTTCGTCTCGACTAATAGGCCCAAGCCCCCTTGCAGAAGCCTCCCTTAAATGCTCCACATCAGAAGGCTCAAAACCGAGGAATCTTGCGGCCGTGGCATCGATGGCCACTATATTGTCGGAAGCCAGGAGGAGGTTTGTTTTCAAGGCTTTGCCTCCTACCGGAAAATTACCATGGAGTGTGTAAATTGCATCCGAAATAGTAAGATCACTAGGCCTTCCAACATTGAGGTCCACGATGCAGTCAGACAGCCCCAAATGATGCACAAAACGAGTAGTATCCCCTGGAAGAATACCCATGAGGTTTTTGAGTCCATTTGATATGTCTGATAAGGCATGAGTCCTAAGCCCCGGTACGTTTATGAAGACATCACACTCGTCAACTATCCTGGGGATGACAATAGACATATAAAAGGCCTTTGCCCCGGGGATCTGTTTGAGTTTAAGCGGGGTATCGTCAAAGCTTATCACATCAGCATAATCCCAGATATCCGGGTAATTACGGAGGTTTAAAAATACATTTCTTGTCCGTTCCCCGATGACGACCCTAGCTCCCAAGCCATGACAGAGCTTTGCGATTGCCAGAATTACCTCGGGATGAGTGATCCTCCCCGTTTCCGGAGGGGCAGAAACAAAGAGGTTAGGTTTGACGACCACCAGGTCGCCCCTCCTCACGAATCTCCCAAGGCCCCCGATTAGATCTATCGCTCGGATCACACCCGCCAAGATATCGCCATCCTTGACATCAACAAGTGCTACTTCTGTCACGATATTCCACATCCTTTCTGACGAATCTTATTCCTCCCCTCAGATATAGCCGCCTGTATACATAGCCCGTAGCCACTGCACCCTAATTCGGTAGACTACTATGATCTACATCCCCCTCTTCAGAGCATAGGAAACCCGGCTATCCGGGGTATAACAATTTATGGAGGCCATAGTCTGAATCGAAAGCTTCGCCCTACACCATAGGAATAATGGATAGAGCTATTCTCAAATCTATGGCCTCTTTTAATAAGTGAAGTGAGACTCTGGGGGCCGGGCGGTTCTATAAACCTCCCATCCTGGCGCTGCATAAAGGGCACCCCAATGTTTACTGGATAGATGAAGGCGACAGGCCTCTTTCGTCAGGGTCAGGCCTCCAAAACCTGAACACAGAACCTTACATTTTGAGACTCTTTCGCTATTATCCTCATGAAATAGGAATCCTTCGCCCCTCCGCTCGTTTCAAGTCTATCGAAGCTTCTACACTCTAGAGAGACACGTTCGGGTTCCAATACTCTAAGAACCATGTCCCCTAGATAGCCTGTCAGGAGGAATTCCCTCTCCCCAGCTCTCCTAGGTTTGGTCCCAAGCTGGAGCCTCAATTCTATCTCCGCTTTTTCAGGAACACATACCTCATCGGTCAGGAGTAGCTCGCCGTAGGCGGGCTTCTTCCCTAGTTCAAGGCGTCGATTCAATGATGTGACAAGTCCTCCCGGATATGCCCCGGTCAGGTCAAGCATCACCGTATCTTTATCTGCGCCAGGTCTAAACTCTTCTATCTTGCCCTGAAACTCCTTCCCAATCCCCTGGGATTTCCCATCAATGAAAACCAGGCTATGACCCTCCGCATTGCAGAAAGGGTTCTTATAACGCTCCTGGCTGAAGTAGGCCCGGGTGTAAAGGCCTGCTCCAAGGTCGGTCAGGAAATCCTGGCCCATTGTATGGAAGATAAACTGCCCCACATCTACATGATTATGTGGTTCACCATTGTTGCCAGCTTTTACGGCAAGCACCGGGCCAAGCTTATCCTTCCAGCTCCTTCTAGTTACAAGCCAATCTATCCCCTTGAAATGCCTGTAAGTTTCAGAGGGGAGCAAAGGAGCTGGTAAAACACGATTTCTGAGTCCGCGTATGCTTTCAAACCTGTTTACTCGATGTTTCGGGAGGATTTCGAGAAGCCATGCTAGCTCTGGGCCCAAAAGGGTATGTTCCATCAATGAGTAGACTAGATCTTCACCTAATTTGACCCCAGGGTGACAATCCCCAAAACTTACAAAGCCATCAGGAGGCAGGAAACAATGGAGAGGGAAGCTTCCGGTCAAGTTGAGTTTTGGGTGTTCAAACATATTCAACCTTCCCTCACTCACCCTGAATAGGCTATCTGCAAACCTAGCCAGGTGTGTGAGCCCGTAATTCCAGTATCCCACACCCTCTACCCATCCGCCTTCTTCATCGAAAAATTCAAGGTAATGGTTGAGACGGATGGTAATATCGGATATCATCTTTGAAAGCTGGGGCTCCGGCAGCCTCGATGTAATAGCTGCCGTGCCGATGGCAGCACAACACACTGCACACCAGTTAGACCAGTATCCCTCTGACCACCAGTAATCATCAGGACATTCAAGAAATGGAGCGAAGATGCGACGATTTAGCTCAAAGATAACTCTCTTTTTAAGGTTCAAATCAAAGCGATCTCCCAGAATATCCAGGATCTCCCCAAGGAGTTCCGCTGTCATGCTAGCTCCAAGATCAATGTAGGCTTTGCTGAAATCAAGCTCTTCTGGAAGATGGGCAGGCCAGCACCACGTAGCCTCCTCACATATCGCCCAAATATAATCCTGAAGTCTAGCAAGGAAGCTTGCGTCTCCAGTAAGGAAGCTTCCAAGCGCCAAGGTAAGCATATTCTGGCGTCTAGTCCTGGCAGGGACTTCGTAATGCGAGCGGTTCCCTGTCTTATAGAATTCCGCAAAAAAGGTGTAGGGAGTCTCCGGTATGGGAGAAGATACTATCTCCCTGCACCGCTCCAGGATCTCTTCTCGGGGTAGATCGTCCCGGATCTCTCCAGGGGCTAGAACAATGACCTTCCTTAGCCTTTCGGGGGTTAATATATCCCTTATCCCTTCTGTGTTTAAAAGCTGGTACATCCTAGTTACTCCCTCCTAACGGACAAATTAATGGCAACCGGCTCTGGAGGAGCTATAGAGAGATCACCGGACTTAAAACTATATAGCCCCACTGCCCCATAGCGAACCTCCTCCCCCTGGATCCTCCCTATGAGGAGTTCCGCACGGAAGCTGATCTCCCCTCCCACCCACTCAAGACGGCGAGGGCGGCTTCCAGCAGGACCATATTCAACAAGAATGAGGTCGCGTGCGTCTATCACACACCCGCATGCACCCTCCATCTCAATCTCGCGAATGTGGATGGGTTTCGCTTCACGAGGGAAAGGATATAAGATTACAGGCAGGGTGACCGGAAGCTGGGTTTCGAGCGAAAATACAACCGTGGGGATGGGCCGCCTTACGAAGCCCTCCCCGCCATCTTCTTTTCTCCACTGGGGAATCCATCCCAGCACGGGGTCCTCCTGCCCCTTGATGACCTCTACACTGACAGGGGAAGAGCCGACCGGCATTATTAAAAGATTAGGGCCATCCGGCCTCTTACTGCATGCCCCCATCCCCTGCCACACTTCTGCATTATCGGCATTTAGATGGTAATGCACCTGAACTCTATGGCTTCCCTCACCCTCGAAGCGGTCAGCAACTACCCAATAATCCGGCCTCATGAAAATCACGGAACGTGAATGGGTTACACTCATATCATTATGAGGTCCATAACCATCTTCGTAGCGGCCGCAAGCGTAATCGAAAACCGGAGTTACAACCCAGGGGTTCCGATTCGGAGCATCGACCACATAAGTCTCCCTACGAGCTCTCCGGTTTTGACCCATGCCGTCCACCAATGCGGTGTTATGAGCAGAGGTGGAAAGTACATATTGTCTCCATTTTGATTGGTCATATACATAGTTGCCAGGCTCAGTAAGGACTGTGTCACCGTAGGCATAGACCACTATATTAAGCTTATCCTCGTGCTGATGGCCATACCCGAAAGGACCTGCATCAAGAAGTAGATATCGGTCATCCTTATCCCAACCGCTCCGCATGATGTAATAACCCGCGTACCTGAAGGCATGGGAGTCATGCGCAGGTTTCCTGCCCTCTTTCCCCCGGGTAGCCCCGAAGAGATATTCCCCCTTCCCGTAAAGCCGGTAAGCCTCTTTAAGGGATTCGTTAACCCTAGTAGGAAAGGCGTCATTTAGTCCGGGAAGCTCTCCGTTAGGCATCATCATATAAAGATTGAATTCATACATCTTCTCCAATCTAGCAATATAGTCCGGGGGAAGCTCAACGTGGTTCAATCTAGCGAGATGAGCTACTGCCATAAAGTTCTGAAGGGCTACCTGGTGATAGGAGGTGGTGAGTTCAATCTGAGCCCCATCAGGATAAACCTGCCTTGTAAGCTCTTCGTAAAGGCGGTTTAAAGCAATCTCAAGCCACCTCGGCGAATCCTTAAACTCAGGAAACATAATGGCTACAGTCGCAAGCCCATTACACTCCATGGTAACCCAGTTACCGCTTCGCTGGGGCTGCTCTACTGTGATTCTCTCAAGGTGATGTGCATGGTCCATAAAGGACTTCACCATGACCGCATGCGTTTCAGGCGTAAAGGAAGGGGAGTTCAGGAAATAATGGTAGGCATCCATCCAGGTTGTGGAACTCCTTATGCCGGCTTCTATGGTTCGCCATCTCAGGGAACGATTTCCATAATTAGGGTCATCGAGCGGCACCGGGGAAGTTGTGACCCAATGCTTCATTTGCCTTACCCATTCCAGCGCATAATCCTCGTTCCCCGTCTCCCAATATGCCCTTCCGAGAACGACCCAGAAGTGAAACCTATTTAGATTGCACCATGTCCACTCGTTAGTGAAATCTGGTCTCGAAGGATCAACGGGGTTGAAGTCCCAGTTTATTGGATCGCCTACGTATGCTGGTTCCCCTACGTAACCGCCAATGATGTGGTCCATCACATCCCTGGCGTAGTCTACCTCTCCGTGACCTTTTCCCTTTGGAGACTCCTTCCAGTCAAAATGCCATTTCGGGTAATCCCTGAACCGTCTAAACCTGAGGTAGGCCTCCTGAGCACCAGGGATATCATCCCTATTTAGTGCCAGCTTCACAGTTTCGAGCCCCGGATAGTCGAGATTGAGGTTCTCAAAGAGCTGCCGACTACTCTCCATGAAAGAACTTCCTCCTCGAAAGGCTCCTGCCTGGAATATTTGCCACAGTCTTCCACGCAGGAGCCCCACAATTTACCTACCGTTCCCGGTCCTGCTACTTTCCTTTCTTGAAGAAGAACTGGCATGGGTTAAAGGGAGCAGGGTTTGGATAGAGCCACGACCCGAAATAGGTCTCAGGGACGTTCCGGAAGTTGTTTTTCGCGATATAGTATCCCAACGGCGGCCTGCTGATGCCTATTATATAGAGGTTTTCCGCGTCGATCTTCAGTATCTCCTTCATCAATTCTATCTGCTTATTTTCATCCGGCGTTGTAAGGATCTGGTCGTAAAGCTGCATCTGCTTCTTGACCTCTGGAGGCGGCTCCTCCCCTGACTTTCCGCCAGTATTGTACCATAGCTGCCAGAGCGGAGCATGGTTGGATTCTACGCTAAACGGAAAGTACCATCGGGGTTCGAGCAGGACTTCCATTCCTCCGTCTCCGCCCCAGATTGCAACGTCATGTTCAGCAGCCTCTTTACGAGTATAGAAGAGCGAGCGGTCCTCTACCTTAATCGCAGTCTTAACACCTACGGCCTCCCAGAACTGCTTAACCATTGCACAGGCGTCTTCCCAGTTAGGATTGCCGGCAGCTATCTCTATCGTCAGAGCCAGCGGCTTCCCGTCGGGCCTGAGCCTGAAGCCGCTCTTATCGCGCTTCGTAAGGCCCATTTCATCGAGGAGCTTATTAGCCCTCTGCGGGTCATATTCTATGTAAGCCTTGGAGAGCGGTTCGTAATAGAATGGGGACTCCGGAAGTGGGGAGGGCTGGTATGGTTCACCCTGACCGTAGTAAACCGTGTCTATAATGTCCTGACGGTTTATCGCCAGGGACATGGCAAAGCGAAACCTGCGGTCGTTGAAGATCTTCCGGAGAACTGGGTCCTTGTGGTTCAGGTTGAAGGCGATTACCATAGTATTCATGCCGCTGCCCACGACCTTACCGATTCTGTAATCCCCCTTGGTCCGGTTCTCGGCGAAAACCGAATAATTCTGCACCTGGGCGATGTGCCTATCCTGATAGTCTATTTCCCCGGCAAGCGCCTTCATGGTTGCAACCTCAACGTTATCCACTATTTCAAAGACTACCCGGTCGATATAGGGTAGCTGATTCCCCGCTGTGTCGACCTTCCAGTAGTAGGGATTCCTATCGAAGGTAACCACGGGGCCCGTACCAAGAGCCGTGGTAAGTCTCCACGCATGTAACGTAGGACGTTCGGGGTTCATCCAGGCATCGTTTTTATTGGCATAGAGTTGATACCAGTGATCAAGTTTAGCTTCCTTCACCATCCCTTCCAGCTTTTCTTTAGGGGCATATTTGATATGAAACTGCTTCATGTAGCCCAACTTCCGCAACCCAGGCCTATTTTTCGATCATTTTGGGGTGTCGAGTAAGGCAAAAGCCCAGCTAGACACATTGTCCATCTGCATAAGCTCAAAATAGTGACGACAAGTGATACGATTTT
>JABLXA010000018.1 GCA_013178415.1 Bacillota bacterium
GCTTGCAGGTTTCAGGTCGGATATATATGTGGTCGTCCGACCGAGCCCGTACCAGCGTGAATGAAGAGATAGAAAATGATTCCGAAGAAAAATAAGTAACATCAGGGGCAGGGGTGCGAAATGTAGGCTGGCAATATAACTGGAATGATATAGCTGAAAAGATGCAATTCTCTCGAGAAAAAGGTAGAATATCAGGGGATGGATATATGGAACTGGACAGAATTTTAGGTAGAAACGGCCAATCGATCTGCAAAGCGCTCAGTAATAGTGAGCTTATGGCGGAATTCTATCTCGCGGGCGGGACTGGGTTGGCACTACAGCTTGGGCACCGTAAGTCCTTTGACCTTGATTTTTTCCAAAAGGGCAAGGAAGAGAAAATCCGATTTTCCGAGATCTCCAGGGAGATCAACCGCCTTTTTGGGGTAAAGCGAGCAAGCCTGGAATTCAAACAGATTGATCAGGTCATCTGGAGCATCGACGGCGTGAAAGTGACTTTCCTGGCATATCCTTTCCCTCTTGTTTACCCCCTTGTGCCAGGCGGGTCAATCGCTGGAGAATTGGATGGCATCTTTTTAGCCTCGCAGCAGGAGATCGCTCTTATGAAAGCCTATGCCCTCGGGCGGCTGGCTACATTCAGAGATCACATCGACCTATATTTCCTCCTCCATCATCAGATAATCACTCTCGGCGACATTATCCAGGAGGCTGCCAGCAAATTCATCATCGACGGCGAAAGGGTATTCTCCGGTAGGCTATTCTTGGAACAACTAGCATATACACAAGATGTCGAGGATAAGGAGGCATCAATTAATCTGGTTACCGGGGAAGAGGGCATCTCGCACATAAAGGTGGAGAGATTCCTCAAGACCCAGGTGCAGCACTTTTTAGACCGGCATGTAATGAACAATGGGGGATCTGCTATATGAGACTCCCAGATTTTTTCGCAGACCTTTTCAAAAACTATGACTTCGATACTATTGACGATGAAAAGCACTACAAAATGATAATCAAGACCGTACTGTCCCGCGGGACCTTGGAACAGATTACCTGGTTATTCCAGCATTATGGCAAGGGGAAGGTCCGCGAGGTCTTTAGGGAAGATTATTACGGGTTGCGTACGTTACCCGAAGCTACACGAAGCCTCTGGGAATTGGCATTTATCGAAAAGCCACCGCAGGAAGACAATAGTCGGGCATCTCGATGGCGGTGCCGACGCCTGTCGGGAACGGAGACAGAGATATAGTCAACTTTTATGTAAATTATCTGTCATATGACATTACATTGAGCTGCCATAGGAAGGAATAGCAGACAAGATGAATAACGATCTAGGCCCGCCTCAACGCGCGAAACGATGCAGTCCTGCCTCTTTCGCAAGGCGGATTGCCTCTTCATATTCGCGTCTTGTCACAGGGCGATCGAGGGGAGGATATTCACGCGCACGGTATTCAGGGCGATACTGCGCCATAATATTGATATATGTATCACGTGAGATTTCTTCTGCGATGAATCGGACGATCTCAGAAGTCCCGGCCAGCCCTCCTGGCAGCACAAGGTGACGCACCAAAAGCCCGCGCACCGCAATGCCATCTTCATCGACTACCAGATCACCCACCTGCCTATGCATCTCTTTCAAAGCTGCCTTCACAACCCGTGGATAGTCTCGGGCCTTTGAAAGGCGAAGCCCCTCCTTGGGATCATTATACTTGATGTCCGGCATATAGATATCGACGACGCCATCGAGTATCTTCAGTGCCATGAGGGATTCATAGCCACCACAGTTATATACAAGTGGGAGTTCTAGTCCATCTTTGCAGGCGGTTAAAAGGGCGCTGAGTATATGAGGCATATAGTGTGTCGGAGTAACAAGGTTGATATTATGGCACCCCATCTCCTGGAGCTCGAGCATTATGCTGGCAAGTTTGGCCCCAGAGACCGTATGCCCCATGCGGAGATGGCTGATCTCCCAGTTCTGGCAAAAGACGCATTTCAGGTTACACCCGGTGAAGAATATTGTCCCAGAACCATGAGTGCCCACAAGAGGTTCTTCTTCACCGAAGTGAGGGCCATAACTCGAAATCTGTACGCTGTCATCGGATCTACATACTCCCAATTCCCCGGCAAGGCGATCGACTCCGCACTCGTGAGCGCATAAGTCGCACACCCTTAATCTTTCCCAGGCTTCATCCTTTCGTTTAGCCAGCTCGCCACTTTCCCAGAGTGCCCGATATGAACCTACATGCTTCATAAAACCTTCACCAACGCCGCCGCAGAATCTATGACGCTGTCGCAAGACTCGAAAGACTTATTTCGTGGCCAGGAATTCATGACCTATAGGAATCCCAATCGGTTCAAAGCATCCCTTACCTCTGATTCTGTAAGAGGTCGCGGATAGTTATACATGAATCCGCCTGGCGATTCATTATAATAAGGCCTATTACATCCAGGACATCCTGAGGTTTCAAATGGCTTTCCCGAATATAAAATGGAAACCAGATCCTCATTGGCCATGCCCCAATCGACGATTCTGCCATTTTCATCAAAAATGAACTGCTCTGCTCGCCTCAGATTTTTCACGATGAGCCACCTGGCAACCTGAATTCGCCTGTAAACGCAAGGATCCGGGGGGGACTCGCTCCCAAGGGGAGTTCCGGGCACCGGCGTGAATGCGAAAAGCCCCACAGTCACTCCAAAATCGTGGACCTCCTGAATTGCCTGGACCATTTCTCTTTCGCTTTCCCCGAGCCCTACTATCAGGTGAGTGCCAATCCGCCCCGGATACATACATGCCGCATGCTTCAACAATTCCATCATCTTGGTGCGGCTGCCGCCCTTGATCTCCCGAAAAAGGCTATCAGTAGGACAATCCTCGGCTATTCCAATTCTATCCGCTCCAAGGCTAAATAGCTCATGAATTTCCTCAAGGTTTGCCGGATACCAGGATATCGATACGGGCAATAGATCCGCTAATTCATCGAGAAGATGGCCTATTATCACCCTGCCCCTATTATTCCTGACCGTCTGGATGCAGGCGCGCTGAAACTTCCGAGCCCCACCGGTTTTATTTCCCGGGAAATCATCTAGAGCCTGCTTGATCGCGGCAACCACCTGCTCAACAGGAAATTCTGGCCAGGTTATCCGGGAAAGTAAGTCGCTCCTTCCTGCGCTGGTGCTGGCCTGAGGGCAGAACTTGCATATCCCGTGGCATCCACCAGGGGTCAAAAGGTAGGCCGTTGTAGGAGGCGCATCCATCCGGCCCCTTATAAGTCCAAGGGCGATGGCTGTCCCAAGAGACACACGAATTGAATCCTCCCGCACCAAGGATTCCTCCTGAGATTCTTGGCCCATCCGAGTCTTGTGACCATCGGGATTGATGCTTTGGACGACGCCGCAAGGAATAGCCCCCAAACCCTCCTGTAGTGCCGACATATATTCTACAGATTCGCCCCCTGCTCTTTGAGAATGTTCCTCAATTTGATACCATCTAACTCCCTGGGTTTGATATTTTGATTGACTGACAGGGCAGCTGCAGTTCCGGCAGCCTGGCCCAGGCTATAGCAATTAGGCTGTATCCTGATGGATGATTGTGCCTCAAATGTAGCTGAGATGCACCTGCCAGCCACCAGCAGACCATCTACCCCTTTTGGGACAAGGCACCTGTATGGGATCTCATGGTAATCTCCTTCCGGCACATTGCCATATTCGCAGCCCGTGGCCTCATCCCGCGATGCAGCCTCACTGGTTCTCGCCCTATGGATATCTATAGGATAGGCATTCCGAACGATCGCATCCGGGAACTTCCGTGCTTGCAGGACATCGCTCGCAGTCAATACATATTCACCGATGATGCGTCGAGATTCCCTCACCCCGACCATCGGAGCAACTGCCACAAGGTAAGCCTTTTCGCAGCCAGGGAGATATTTGCGGCAAAAATCGATCAGGCGCTTTATGGCCTTCCGCCCGTTGATTTGAGCCTGGGTCAAATGGAATACATCGGCTCCATTGACTTTGTCGGAAATTCTTGGACAATTGAAGGCAAGCTCTCCCGGGCGCCCGGGGACGGAAAATGCTTGAAAATAATCCCCGTCGCTCTCATCGAGTATTCCATCCTCCACTGCTTTCCGGAATATGGGTTCGAGTGCAGAACCTCTACCCCAGACCATGAATATGTGGAGACTGCCGCTAGATTGCGGTTCTCCGCCAATTGAAGTCCAGAATTCCGATAGCCTTGCTAAATTCACATTTCCCATTAGGAAACGGAGCGACATGGCCTGATTGGTCCCATGCGGAGGCCTGCCTGATTCAAAGGGAACTCCAGATTTGACGGCTATATCAGCATCACCGGTGGCATCTACCGTAACCTTACCATAGACAACCTGGCGACCCGACTTATTCTCCAGGATCAGCCCAACGAGATCGCAATTCTCAAGCACAACATCGGCAACGAAAGTATGGTAAAGAATTTCCACCCCTGATTCAAGAGCAAGTTCCTCTAGAACGAATTTCAGCATCTCGGGGTCGAACCAGTTCGGATCGGCAATCCCTCGTTCATCATTGGCCTCGTTCAGGCTTGATGCGAGCCTACCCTTAACCTCATCCAAGATTCCCCTATTCAAATCATCTGATCCTGCCCTGTTGAGCATGAGAGGTGTTACGAGGCTGCCACTGGCAGATCCGCCAAGAAACCCCAGCTGTTCGATGAGAAATGTCTTTGCGCCGTTCCTTGCCGCTGCCACAGCCGCCGCTACTCCCGCGGGCCCGCCCCCTCCTATGAGCACATCATATTTTCCAATAACAGGAATGCTCTTCCCCTTGTCTGAAAACAACTCGAATCCCATCTCCCAATCCCTCCCCCTCAAGAAATATCCCCCTACCCCTTGAAAAACGTGTAGAAGGTATGGGTCACCAAGCCCGAATTAAGTCTATGAGTTGACCATACGAGGTACGCCTGGTAACGGCGCGCTGGCGATGTTATTTCCCAACTCCAGACTTGGCCATCAGTAGATCCCATCGTGGTCCCCACTGCCTCATGAGGAATCCGGGTCCCATCCCACTCCCCGCTACTTCACTTCACGAGGGATTCCGGTCCCATTATACGGACCTATCTTGCTCCGTCATGAATTCAGACGAGGCCTCAGTCTCCGCCGCATCAGGAGGAAGAACGCAACATTCATCCCCCCAAATCACCCTGAGGCCCTGCTTTTCAGCCAGCATAACCGCCTCCAGGGCCGGGGCCACAATCCTGCTCACTCCCAACCGGACCGCGGCTTGATCTATCTCCGCGCGATATCTGCCTCTGGGTCTCATGCATCCCAGATATACTGGCGTCCCGGGCATCGCTTTCATGGCATATTGCATGACCTCAACAACTTCATTAACCGGTGGCGGAGAAATACCTGAGTATTTTGTTCCTAGGGTTGGGATGAGAACGAGAAAGACGATGGCCTCCGCGCCAAGCTGGCATAAAGCGTCAATAGCCGCATATTCACCCGAAACCTTGCCCCCGAGTAGTCCGACACAAATATGCGGTATAACACGCGCGGATTTTCTCAGCATTTGATAGGTCTGAATATAGTCATCGCCTGAACGCTGGATTCCATAGACCTCGCGAATCGTGGCGTCGTCCACAACAAAATCGAATGAAATGACAGAGGCCATAAGCGCTATCTCGCGCGCCTCCTCCCCGGTCACTAGGCCGACATGAAAGTTCAAGGAGAAATTTCTGGAGAGCTCAAGTAATTCCTGCTTATGCGACAAGACGGGAACACGCCCGGAAGGGTCACACCCGCCGCTTATTAGGCAGCTCTTGATGATTGTCGGATCTAGGGTATGCCAGAGGCCCGGGGGCAGCATGTGACGAAGATAATGCCCGCCACAATGAGCACAATTCAGGGAACACGCCCGGCCCGTGACACTAAGACTCGCTGTCTTTTTAGGATTTACGAACATCATGCCATTCATAGACTATACCACGGCGGAAATCCCCGCTTTCCGACATAGGGGAGAGCCGCCCCTCCTTTCAATTCGGTCGCGCTCCTATTTAATACCATCTATGAGCCCAAGACCCTGGCCACCTGTCCACTCTTTGGGCACTTTACGCATGGGGTTGTCCACTTTGTGGACAGACGCCCATCCCGCTGCGGCAGCACCATTAGAAGGATGAAAATGGCAGCGACCTATTTTCGGGGTAGCCCCCCATGCCGCCACGGCGCCACCATCAGTTTGGACGGGTCCACTGAGCAGCCTCGCAGCAAGGCTGCGTCCGGCGGAAGGGATATCGTCGCAACCCATTGCAGCAAGGTCGCATCCATCGGAAGGAACACTACTGACCCACTGCCGCATCCGACGGGACGGAGCCCGCATCTCCGCCGCCGGAACTCAGCTCTCCGGTCCTGCTTCCCTCTTCCATCTCAATTTCGGTCTCCTGGCAGCAGTCACTTCATCAAGCCGCCCGACAACCGTTGTATGGGGGGCGCTGCGTAGATACCCTGGATCATTCTTTGCTTTCTCCGCGATCTCCTTCATGGCGTCGCAAAATGCGTCCAGGGTCTCCATGCTCTCTGTCTCCGTAGGTTCTATCATCATAGCTTCCTTCACGATGAGCGGGAAATAGATAGTGGGAGCATGGAAACCGTAATCAAGAAGCGCCTTGGCAATATCAGAAGCATGAATCCCATGTTCCATCTGATTTTTCGCTGAAATCACAAACTCATGTTTACAATATCTATTATAAGGAAGGTGATAATGATCTTTCAGCTTTTTCTGTAAATAATTGGCATTCAAAACCGCAGCGTAGCTTGCATTCCTCAACCCGTCTGCCCCAAGGGCTCGAATATAAGCGTATGCCTTGACCATCACACTGAAATTCCCATAGAAGGATCTTACTCTACCCACACTGAGAGGGCGGTTAAAATCGAGATAATATGCCGGATCTCCATCCCCGGAGGAACTATCTTTTTCAACTGTGGGCACGGGAAGGAACGGTATCAGATCTTTCTTGACCCCTACTGGGCCACTGCCGGGTCCCCCGCCCCCGTGCGGAGTGGAGAATGTCTTATGCAGGTTGAAGTGCAAGACATCAAACCCCATGTCGCCAGGCCTCGTTATTCCCATAATGGCGTTCATATTGGCACCATCATAGTAGAGAAGGCCCCCTCTTTCATGAACGATCCTGGCAATCTCGGCGATATTCTCGTCGAAAAGGCCCAGCGTATTTGGGTTTGTCAGCATCAAGGCCGCCACAGAATCGTCCATCACTGAGCGCAATTCATTTACATCCACGCCCCCTCGTTCGTCTGACTTTACTTCAACGACCTGATACCCACAGAATGCTGCACTTGCAGGGTTGGTGCCATGGGCGGAATCCGGCACAATTACTTTTATCCGCTTGCCGCCCTCGCCTCTATGCTCATGGTAAGCGCGGATCATTAGAAGCCCCGTCAATTCACCATGCGCACCTGCCGCAGGCTGCAAAGTCACCGCATCCATCCCGCCGATTTCACATAGATATTGTTGCAGTTCATACATGAGCCGCAGCGCGCCCTGAACCAAATCAGCAGGTTCGTAAGGGTGAAGTGTGGTGAACCCCGGGAGGGAGGCTAGATATTCATTGACCTTCGGATTGTATTTCATTGTACATGACCCAAGCGGGTAAAATCCCACATCAACTCCATGATTCCTCTGGGAAAGGCGCACAAAGTGACGCACCACGTCAATCTCAGATACTTCCGGCAGGTCAGGCTCGCCCCTTCTCAGATAGTCCACTGGAATAAGTTCTTCTACTGCAGCGTCGTCAACATCGCACGGGGGAAGAGAATATCCCTTGCGCCCTGGAGTCGAAAGCTCGAAGATCACGGGTTCCCAGGACCTGCTTGTGTCCTGCTTACCAGCGAGGCATCCTTCCGGACTACTATTATTTTCAATTATACTCATGCCTGGTCCCCCTTTTCGCGCCCCTGAATGCTTTTATGCCTGGCCCCTTGTTCGTCCTCAAGAGCAAGTGCCCTAAGCTCCTCCGCAAGGCGGTCAATCTCATCTTTGGTGCGCTTCTCAGTTACCGCGATCATCAAGCCGTCCTGTAGTTCCTCCATTTCCGAGAATATACTGCCTAGATCGAGGCCGGCAAGTATACCATGTTCCTTGAGCCTGGTTACGACCGAGGACGGCGACATGGGACAGGAGACCACAAATTCCTTGAAAAATGGCGCATGATATTTGATGGAAAAACCAGAAATCGAGTCTATGGCCTTTGCTGCATAATGCGACTTCTGGACACAGAGACGTCCTATCTCCTTTATGCCGCTCTTCCCAAGGAGGGAAAGATATACAGTGGCAGCCAGAGCACACAAGGCCTCATTAGAGCAGATATTTGAAGTGGCCCTCTCCCGCCTGATATGCTGCTCACGAGCCTGGAGGGTCAAGACATAACCCCGCCGGCCTAGATTGTCTGTGGTCTCTCCGACTACCCGCCCTGGCATATTACGTATGAATTCGTTTCTGCACGTCAGAAAACCCAGATATGGTCCACCGAAATTGAGCGGATTTCCAAGGCCCTGGCCCTCACCGACAGCTATATCCGCGCCATATTCTCCAGGTGGGGATAGGATCCCAAGGGAGACAGGGTCTACACATGCTACGAATAGGGCCCCAGCCCGGTGGGCGATTTCCGACGCCGCTGCCATGGGTTCTATATAGCCGAGAAAATTCGGATTTTGTAATATCAAACATGCTGTCTCATTAGTTATGTGATCTCTGATGGCATCAAGGTCTGTCTGCCCTTCCTGAAAATCTATTTCCTTTATTGTCAACCCGAGGGCATGGGCATAAGTCCTGAGGACCGCGCGATACTCAGGGTGGACAGCCTTGGATACCATGATCTGGCCGCGCCGTGTTTGTCTGACTGACATTGTTGCAGCCTCAGCCATAGCCGTTGCTCCATCATACATGGAGGCATTACTTATTTCCATATCCGTTAACTCACACATAAGAGACTGATATTCGAATATCGACTGCAAGATGCCCTGGCTTACCTCAGCCTGGTATGGAGTATAAGCGGTATAAAATTCGGAGCGTCCAAGGATTTCAAAAACTGCCCGAGGAATGAAATGATCATACGAGCCTCCGCCCAGAAAACATACATAGTCATCCGCCCCATGGTTAAGTGCTGCAAGCCCCTGGACGTGTTTTATCACCTCATACTCCGACATTCCTGCCGGCAAGTTGAGTTCCCGGTTCAGCCAGAGAGCCGGGGAGATGTCAGAGAAAAGGTCCTCTATCGACTCCACGCCGATCTCGGAGAGCATCCGCTGCCGCTCCCTCTCTGTATTGGGAATATAGTTCAATTTCAGCTCTCCCCTCTCTTGACAAATACCTCATATTCAGTTGCACTCATGAGAGAGTTGAGTTCATCTTCGTTGGACATCTCGATGACCGCTATCCACCCCTCCCCGTATGGATCGTCGTTGACCAATTCTGGATGATTTTCTAATTTCTTGTTAGTCTCCACTACCTTACCACTCACAGGGGCGTAGACTATATCGGCTGTTTTCATCGAATCAATGTCCGCCAGGGTATCCCCTGCGCTCACCTGAATGCCTGTCGCTGGAAGGCCAAGGCCTACTACCGCGCCCAACTGATCTTGTGCGTGGCTCGTGATACCGATCGTCGCCCTATTCCCTTCCTTCCTTACCCATTCATGCCTCTTTGTATATTTCAAATCTTCAGGATACATATGACATGCATCTCCTCTCTTTTTCCTTGTATACGGCGGCTTCGGCCCGCCCACCGGTCCCCTGCCACCTGAATGTTCCTTGAAATTACCGCCTCACATTATGTTTCACAAAAGGCATCTTCACAATCTTGGCACCCACTGCTTTGTTCCTTATCATCACATATACTTCATTGCCCAATTGGGCTTCACCGATATCTACATACCCCATTCCTATTCCAATTTGGAGAGAAGGTGAAAATGTCCCACTTGTGAGGTGCCCTATCTTGACAGAATCCTTCATGATCTCGCAACCAGCTCTTGGCACTCCGCGCTCCATCAGCTGTATCCCTACAAGTCTCCGTGACAGCCCTTTCTCTTTCGCTGCGGCCAAAGATTCACGTCCCATGAATTCCCCCTTATCGAGTTTCACAACCCAGCCTAACCCCGCCTCATAGGGAATGGTAGACCCACTGATTTCATGACCATATAGAGGATAAGCGGCCTCGATGCGCAAGCTATCCCTTGCCCCAAGACCCGCAGGCATAAGTCCGAGCGATCCGCCTGCTCTCATTAGCGTTTCCCACAATCCCTCAGCATAGTGTCCATCAATATAGATTTCAAATCCATCTTCCCCAGTATAGCCAGTCCGGGAGATGATACACTTTACTTCATCTTTCGAGAAAGTTTCACGTGGAACATTTATTGTGGTTCGAATGCAATGATAGTACCTTACGGCAGATAGGTCTGCAGATACAATTTCACTCAGAATCCCTTGAGATAGCGGCCCTTGTATAGCTATTAATGCGGTGTCGGTCGAAACATCACGAATCTCTATATCCCCTGCAGCATGCGCTCTAATCCATTCCAGATCCTTCAGGGTATTGGCTGCATTGACAACTAGCATATAATGGTCCTCCAGCCGGTAGACCAAAAGATCATCTACTACTCCTCCATCGGGGTATAGCATCAGGGTATATTGAACTCCCCCCACATCGAGCAAAGATGCATCATTAGTTGTCAGGTTCTGAATGATCTTAAGGCCATCCTTCCCCCACACCTCGATCTCTCCCATATGACTCAGGTCAAAGATCCCAGCTTTTTGCCTGACATTTAGGTGCTCTTGCACTATATCTGTATACGATAGCGGCATCTCCCATCCTGCAAACTCAACCATCCTGGCGCCGGAACGAAGGTGTAGATCATATAGTGGAGTACGCTTAACCTCATTATCATGTCCCATAATATCGCCGCAAAATTAGAATCTGTGGGCTGATTGATACCCGGCAATGATGCCACGAACCGGGTTTCAATGTAGTCGATTATGTCGCTCACTGGGCGGCACAAGCGAAGTATGAAGACGGCGCCCGGCCATTCTCAAAGTAGACACCCACGCCGCCGTAGCGGCACCATCAGAATGATGAAAATCGCAGCGTACATTCTTCCACGTAGCTGGCCATATCGAGCGCGGGTCAGCATCATTGAAAGGATAAAAGTGGAATAGATCAGCCCTGCCAGCAGTAGGAACAGATTACGGCTTCTCCCCTTTCTTAGAAATTATGCTAATCTTTACAAATACTGAATGCATAGCCCCATATCCCATATATTCATGGCCGGGTCTGGGATTCGGGGGCGCGCTGTTTCGCGGTCACCAGCGCTCCAAAACGAACTAGATGCGCTCTCATGCCACCATAAGAGTTTCTATGACCATGACATAATATGTCAGGAACAAGTGCCTGGTCCAACCGGCTAAACCCGAACAATTACGTTAGGAATAGAAAAATGGGACAGAAAAGCAAGCAAAAATATCTACTGCCTGCTCCTCTGTCCCATAGCCTGAGAGATTCTGACAGTCTGGGGCGCGCATAATATTCAAAAAACTTTGTGCGCTAATTATGCGACCCAGACAGATTTCCCCGTCGGCGTCCTTGACTGCGTATCATCCAAAAGCCAAGGATTCTCTCCAGAGAATCATCCATCCCAGGTGTTTTTGCCTGAGAGTTTCAGGCGGCTGTGGCATAGCACAAACCCGCCCTTGCTCCTTCGGCGCCTGCTCGACCCGCGCCGCTTCGCGCACGGTCCTGCAGGACTCTCCCTCGGACTTCATCTGATTGAGCCCTATATTCACGATCCCATCATATATTATGCATCTCTTTCCCGATTCCTGCAATGCTCCGCTTCTCTGCCGCCATGATTCTCTGCCGCGCTTGTTCTCCGCAATCTCAACAAACACCTCGATCGTCGACTCTCACCGCTGAGTTGTTGTAAGTTGTTGCAGGATCCCGGGCAGATTTTCCGCTCGCCCCAACAAGCATCTCAATCAGCGACTCTCACCGTTGCCACAGGGATATGTGATTTTACTGGGAACCATTCAAATATCAGATTGAGAACTATTCCAAAGACAGCCGCAGTGGCGATGGCAGGCAGCCTCAGATTGCCTATCATAATCATGCCATTGGGCATGGCCGCGCCGCCAAGGCCAATGATGAGGATTGTAGCGACGACAGCCAGGTTTCTCGCGGAGAACAGGTCGAGCCTTTCCGAAATCATGATGGCCACGCCCTGTGCGCCGATTACTCCGAACAAATAAACCGACACTCCTCCAATGACCGCCCTCGGGATTGTGTTGACTATGCCGGCGATATGCCCAAAAAAGCCCATGATGATTGCAATGATAGCCGCGGTCATTAGCACAGGAACGGAGAAATTATTTGTGATGGCCATGAGTGAGTTGTTCTCACCATAATTTGTTCCCGCTGGTCCTCCAACAAACCCGGCGATCATGTCTCCCATTCCGTCACCTATCAGATTATCGCCAAGAAGCGACCTGATCTTGTATTCCTTTTTGCGTCCAAGGCGTTTGGCAAGGTTGTTAACGTAAAGGTCGATCTGGAATAGATGAGCCGTAGATTCTGGAATTGTCGCGATGGCCACGGGAGCGATGGCTGCGATAGCCATGAGCCCATAAGAATTCAAGGCTGGCAAAGTAAAGTGGGGGATTGAAAAGAATTTCGCCGCTGTAAACGGGGTGAAATCAACTTGCCCCATTAGGAGCGCTACGACATACCCTAGCATGACACCGAAGAGGACAGGGAGCTGCCCAAGAGTCCCCCTGAGATACACCGAAAATAAGATGGTAGATATGAGAGTTGCGCCGGAAATGATCCAGTTTTTAGATGCATCACCCATTGCCGCAGATGCAAGAGAAAGACCAATAATAATGGCGACCGGACCGGTGACAGATGGCGGGAGTATGCGCTTGATCATCTCCGGGCCTCCCTTCTTGATTAGGAACCCTGCAATTACACTCACCAGACCTGATGCCACGATACCGGTCTGCGCGGCCTGAATGCCTGCCACTTTGCTGCCAGTCAAGCCGGCTACAACGCCGACCACCCCTGAAACAGCCGCAATATAGGAAAAACTCGAGCCATAATAGAGGGGAATACGACGTCCCGTAATCAAGAGGAATCCCAAGGTTGCCATACCGCTAGCTGCAATGGTGACACCAACATCGAAACCGGTGATGATAGCTACGAGGACTGTCGCGGGGAACATCACTATGATCTGCTGGAGGGCGAAGATGATCATCTTACCAAAAGGTGGAGTATCATCCGGCAAATATCCCATTGCCTTTTGAGGTTCTTTTGACATTGAATCTGACCTCCTTGATAGGCTTGTCCGTAGTCCGCTATCGCCCAGAGGTCCACCGTCGCACAAAAAAACTTCCTGCCCGCCGGCAAGAAGTAGTTGCTGAAGTTGCGGTTTTGTGACTACTCTTGCTGGACTCGCTGGACCAGCCTTAAAAAGTATTCTCCCAAACAGAAATATTACACCTTTCCATAGTAGGCTGTCAAAGGAAAAGCGAACCAGTGGGAAGATGAACCAATTCTTCCAGCGCAAGCTGGCGAAGATCTCTTACTCCCGTCCGGAATGATCACGCATCCCAAACAGCTTTGCCAGAGCCTCTAGCTCGGCACGATGCTCAAACAATGCGCAGGCAGAATGCGTATTTGCGGCAGTGTTCGTCGCAGCGAAACCGTAGCAAGCCCCCGCTTCCCTGAGAAGTCCAAAGGCACGTAGGGCAGCATTATGCGCGCCAGGCCGGCGCCTCTCGTCCGTTTCAACAAGATCCGTCAAGATGGCCGCTCAGATAGATTATATTTACCATTGGAGAATGTGTGTTGTCGGCAGATAGCCGAATAAAAGAGGAAATAGAAAAGTAGATTTCTATAACCCATTATGAGACATTGTGAGATCATTTACCGCTAGAGGGGATGGTTACCTTTAAAATGGTGCGCAGGTATTGGGGGTGATACTTGGCAAGGAATAGGAGACCGGCAATCTTGTCGGACCACCACGGATCCTGTCCCTTTGAGTCTAACCCAACCCTTTGAGCAAACAAGGAAAAAGTAGCATCGTCAAGGAGGCATAGAGTATATGAAGGTGATGAATAACAGTCTGAGGGGCGCGATATGGAAGGCATTATTGTATGCCGCTGTACTAGCTTTGTTCATCCCCTTCCCGACACAGGCTAGCTCTTACAAAGAGGCGCCAGCCTTATCACAGCTTGTCAATCAGGGAAAACTTCCTCCAGTCGACAAAAGACTACCGGAAAAACCGATGATCATAAAGCCGCTTGAGAAGGTCGGAGAATATGGCGGGACACTTAGAATGGGGACCATTGTCGCCAACAGCATCCATGGCCCACATGTGATATTCATGGGAGAAGGCATCTTGCGTTTCGACAGTGACTATAAGAGCATAATCCCAAATGTTGCGGAATCCTATAACCTGTCCAAAGACGGGAAAATCCTTACCATCAAACTGCGAAAAGGCATAAAGTGGTCTGATGGCGTACCATTCACTGCTGATGATATTCTCTTTTGGTGGGAAGACATAGCGCTAAACACAGAGTTGTCGCCAGCAGGCCCGGATAGGCGAGCCTGGTGCCCCGGCGGCAAACCTATGAAATTGAAGAAGATAGATGACTATACCATAGAGCTGCAATTCGAGGTCTCCCACCCGCTGATATTAAACAGGCTCGCGCATGGCTATGGCATGGGCATGGTTGACTACCCGAAGCACTACCTCAAGCAATTCCACCCCAAGTATACGTCGATGGATAAAATCAAGAAGATGGTGAAGGAGAGCAAGGCCTTTGATTACTGGTACCAACTATTCTGGGACAAAGCAAGAATGAATTTCGGTGTTGCAATGAACCCCGAATGCCCGTCACTGGAAGCGTTTGTTTTGAAACATCAGGAGCCTGGCCGGCTTGTATTTGACAGGAATCCATATTATTGGAAGACCGATACGGCCGGGAACCAGTTGCCGTATATCGATCGCATAGAGATTAAGAAAGCCTCAGATATCACCGCAGTAAATTCCTGGATCATAACGGGGCAAGTGGACTTCGACGGTTTCCATACCACGCTACAAAGGCTTGCAACCTACAAACAATCCGAGGGGAAGGGCGATTACAGGATTCTTCTTTACAAGGGAACGTTCGGCACTGAGGTATTGATTCAATTCAACCAGACAATAGGAGACCCCGTGCTCCGGAAGATCTTCCAGGATCTCAGATTCCGCAAAGCTATGTCCCTGGCCATTAACAGGGACGAAATCAACAAAGTCCTGTACCATGGACTTGGCGAACCGCGCAATGCCACGGTCCTTCCAATCTGCAACGCATATGAAGAGGCATTCGCGAAGGCGTATGCTCAATACGATCCTAAAGAAGCCAATAGGCTCCTAGATGAGATGGGGTTGAACAAGAAGGATGCCAGTGGGTTTAGGCTGCGCCCTGATGGCAAGAGGCTCTCTCTCATAATAGAGTATTGCGAATCAGATACTCCGAAGACCCCTACCTTGGAACTAGTTAAAGAATATTGGAACGCCGTTGGAGTCCAGACTGATTTGAAGCTCATTAGCAATACACTCGAATCTCAACGGGCCATGGCAAACCAGATTCAGGTCGGCATTCACCATGCTGATAGATCTACAGATCCTCTATTCTTTCACGAACCCTTCTGGTATGCCCCCATCAATCATGGATGGGAACAGAATACCTGGGTCTTATGGGCACAGTGGTATGTGACTGGGGGGAAAGCCGGAGAGAAACCACCTGAGCATGTGATGAAGCTGATAGACGCTTATGATAAGATGCAGCGTACCACCAATGAACGCGAAAGAATCGAGCTAGCGAAATTCTTGCTAAAGCAGCAGGCGGAAAATCTATGGGTCCTGGGTACCGTAGGGAATGCTCCTTACGTTTTGATCGTCAAGAACAATCTGCGCAATGTGCCGGAGAAAGGTTATTGGGGCTGGGATGGGTACTTCGGGTACCCGTATTACCCAGAGCAGTTCTATTTTGAGACGTCTAGATGACGTTACTCCGGGATTCGCCAGAGCTACCGGCCGCGATGAAGCGCTCATCCGAGAGATATCGGGAGGGTCTGGCTTCAACGGACCCTCCTGAACTCAGGAAAGGAGGGAATCCCTATGACGACATACATAATCCGCCGGCTCATTTATATGATCGTCCTTCTCTTTGGCATCTCTGTCATATCATTTATCGTAATTCAGCTTCCTCCTGGGGACTACCTGACGACCTATATCCTCCAGCTCCAATCCCGTGGAACTGTAGTAGATGAATCCCTTATTGCAAGTCTCAAAGCATACTATGGGCTGGACCAGCCCATGCTGTACCAGTATGCTAAGTGGATCAGGAACATCCTCATATATGGAGATTTTGGAAGATCGTTTGAATGGAATAAATCCGTTGGTTTCTTGCTGGCTCAGAGACTCCCCTTGACTCTGGTAGTTTCCATAAGCAGCCTCATCTTTACCTATCTTCTCGCGGTTCCAATAGGGGTTTTCTCAGCGGTAAGACGATACTCAGCCTGGGACTATGTATTCACATTTTTGGGATTTGTCGGCTTGTCAGTTCCCAGCTTCTTGTTGGCGCTTATTCTCATGTTTGTATTCTATAACGCCTTTGGAATCACAGTGGGAGGCCTGTTCTCCCAGCAATTCATAGATGCCCCCTGGAGCTGGGCCAAAGTTGTAGACCTTATAAATCATCTCTGGGTTCCAATGATAGTGCTGGGCCTTGGAGGCACGGCAGGCATCATTAGGGTTCTCAGAGCCACCATGCTAGATGAGTTGAATAAAGACTATGTTAAGGTAGCCCGTTCAAAGGGTCTGCCTGAGTGGAAAGTCATATTAAGGCACCCAGTGAGAATAGCTATCAATCCGATAATAAGCACAATAGGATGGACGTTGCCCGATATATTCTCAGGAGCCACAATTGTATCAGTAGTGCTAAACTTGCCCACAACTGGACCATTATTGTTGCAGGCATTACTTTCCCAGGATATGTTTTTGGCGGGAAGCTTCATATTGATTCTGTCAATTCTTACAGTCATTGGCACATTCATTTCAGACATCCTCCTGGCATGGTTGGATCCGAGAATCAGGTATGAGTAGAGGTGGTCGAGAAGTGGCCAAGACTATGAATAAGAGTCGCTCGCTGTCTCAGTCGCAACTCATGTGGATACGGTTTAGAAAACACAGGCTGGCCATGGTTGGCCTATGGATCATGGCTGCGCTCTATATATTGGCTATTTTTGCTGAATTTTGGGCCCCTTACAGCCCCTTGCAACGCTTTTCTGAGTATGTATACTGTCCACCCCAGCGGTTTCACTTTATTGATGAGAAGGGCAGATTTCATCTCCGGCCATTCATATATGGGTTGAAGTCAGAGTTTGACCTGGAGAAATTTGCCACAATTTATAAGGAGGATAAAAGCAAGAAATATTTCCTTCGATTCTTTACGCAAGGAAGCGAGTATAAGCTAATTGGTCTCTTCAAGACGAATATACATTTCCTCGGAGTCGATAATGGAGGGACGATGTTTCTCCTCGGCACCGATGATCTTGGGCGCGATCTCCTATCAAGGATCATACATGGAGCGCGCATTTCTCTATCTATTGGGCTTGTCGGCGTCTTCCTCAGTTTGATTATTGGTCTTATCCTTGGGGGAATTTCCGGGTTGTTGGGGGGTATTACTGACGACATCATTCAAAGGATAATAGAACTTCTGAGATCTATCCCCCATATTCCTCTTTGGATGGGAATAAGTGCTGCCCTGCCTGCGAACTGGTCTCCTCTCAGAATTTATTTTGGAATCACCATCATCTTATCATTTCTGGGTTGGACTGGAATCGCTCGGGTAGTCCGGAGCAAATTCTTCTCCCTCAGAGAAGAAGATTTTGTGCTGGCTGCCTATGCGGCCGGAGCTAGCGAATGGCGCATCATCACGAAACATCTTATCCCTTCATTCATAAGTTATGTCATCGTAAATGTGACGATATCAATACCTGGGATGATCCTGGGAGAGACCTCACTAAGTTTTTTAGGGCTGGGACTCCGGCCTCCAGTGGTCAGCTGGGGCGTACTCCTGCAGCAGGCCCAGAATATCTCAGCCATCAATACCTACCCATGGCTACTTTCCCCGGCTGCCTTTGTCGTCATAAGCGTGTTGGCATTTAATTTTATAGGTGATGGCCTGAGAGACGCCGCCGACCCATACAGCCATTAAAGCTGGGCACCCATGTTAAGCAAGGGGGTACGACCTGATGCGCGATTTTCAAGAACAAATCAAGCCCCGGGATACCTTGCTCGATATCCAGGATCTTAAGACTTATTTCAGAACCGAGTACGGGCTAGTTAAGGCAGTTGACGGAGCGAGTTTGACTATCAAGAAAGGGAAAGCCCTTGGGGTCGTTGGAGAGAGTGGATGCGGCAAAAGCGTGACCGCGCTGTCTATAATGCAGTTGATATCCCCGCCCGGGAAGATTGTTGATGGACATATTTACTATTACAAGAGTGACAATGGGCCGATAGATATTGTCCCATTGCTGCCAAATGGAGCCAAGATGCGCGGCATCCGTGGCAAGGAAATCTCCATGATATTCCAGGAACCCATGACATCGTTAAACCCATTATACACGATAGGAGAGCAAATCGTTGAAAGCCTGCTGGTGGACAACATGACCAGGGAGCAAGCCCGCAAAAATGCTATAAAAATGCTGGATCTAGTCGGCATTCCTTCACCAGAGCAAAGGGTAGATGAATATCCGCACCAGCTGAGTGGAGGAATGCGGCAGCGCGCGATGATAGCCATGGCACTTTGCCGCTATCCAAAACTCCTCATAGCAGATGAACCAACAACCGCCCTTGACGTTACCTTACAGGCGCAGATCCTTATTCTTATGCGGGAGCTCCAGGAAGAGCTTGGCATGTCGATTATGATAATTACACATGATCTTGGTGTGGTGGCGGAAATAGCTGATGAAGTCGTGGTCATGTATATGGGCAAGGATGTGGAATTTGGAACAGTAAGACAGATATTCCAGAATCCGAAGCATCCATATACCATAGGACTTCTAAATTCTATTCCCATCATCGGACCAGAAATAAAGAAATGGCTGGAACCGATTCAAGGACTTCCGCCAAGCCCATATGAATTGCCTGAGGGCTGCTATTTTGGCCCCAGATGTTCATATGCAACCCCGCAGTGCAAAATCGAGCCTCACAAGGTAGAAATCGAAACTAACCATTATGTCAAGTGTTGGCTCTACACTCAGGATGGTAAAGAAACCGGGGACGCCCCATAAAGTGCCGCGGTTTCACTGGCTCCATGATCAGGAAGGTGGGGAATCATGAAAGAGATCGAGAGGGATCCGAACATCCTATTGGAAATAGAAAATCTGAAGAAGCATTTCCCAATTAAAAAGGGCCTATTGAGAAGGACCGTCGGCTATGTAAGGGCTGTCGACGGGGTGAGTCTTTCAATCAAGTCTGGCGAGTGCCTGGGACTCGTTGGGGAAAGCGGATGCGGCAAAACCACCTTAGGCCGCTGCGTGATTCGCCTGCTTGATCCAACGGAGGGGCACATCTACTTCCGAACTAAAGAAGGGCAGGTCATAGATCTAGCCCCGCTTACCAGGCGGGAGATGAAGCCTTTCCGGAAAGATATTCAGATTATCTTCCAGGACCCATTTTCTTCGCTGAATTCCCGGATGAGAATTGAGGAGGTTATTGCTGAACCATTAATAGTCAATGGGATAGGCAATCGAGACCAGAGAAGAGAGAGGGTTCGCGAACTGCTTGAGGCAGTAGGGCTCTTACCAGAATATATGGAGCGTTATCCACATGAATTCAGTGGTGGACAGCGCCAGCGTATAGGAATAGCGCGCGCCCTCGCGCTGGAACCGCGTCTAGTCATATGTGATGAACCGGTCTCGGCGTTGGATGTTTCCATCAGAGCCCAGGTCATCAATTTGCTCAGGGCCCTTCAGCTAGAAAAGAAGCTCACTTACCTGTTTATCGCGCACGATCTCAGTGTTATCGAGCATATAAGCGATAGGGTGGCGGTCATGTACCTGGGAAAAATCCTTGAAACAGCTGATGCTGAAACCCTTTACCAGCGCCCAAGGCATCCATACACTGAGGCGCTAATGTCAGTGATACCAATGCCGAACCCGCAGAGGAGACTCAAAAAGGAAATGCTCCTATGGGGAGACGTTCCTACCCCCATAGACCCACCGAGCGGATGCTATTTCCATACCAGGTGTAGATATGTCAAGGAAATCTGCAAGGTCGAAGAACCTGCCCTCCGGGCCCTGGAAGGCCCCGAAGGTGAGCACTTTGTGGCATGTCACAGGGCAGACGAACTCGAACTCTCCTCAGCTGGGACCCTCACAAACTATGCGAGCTGAGAAGCCTATTAGCTGAGCAAGGGCGCAGGGAGAGGCGAAGTATCGTCTAGCGAAAGTCCGTCGTCTTTCCTGGCTCATCTGGGGCGCAAGGAAGGGCACGATGAGACCTTCCCCGCGCCCGCGCGAACATATTCCGCTTTCGGGGTAGCCCCCATGCCGCCCTTAGCCGGCACCAACGAAGGATGAAAACCGTAGCGCACATTTTTCAGAGTGGGTTTCTATTCGAGCGGCGGAAGCGCGAATTCATCTCCTGTAGCATGGACCCATTCCTCAAGGCGATCTTGAAGCCTTTTCCGTTCATGGCGAAACCGGGTATTGTGGGCCAAATTTACCTGCTCATAGGGGTCTTCGTTCAGGTTGAACATCAGCCAGGGCTGCCCTTCCAGCACGATGTATTTCCATCCATCATGCGTCACTATGCCACGCCAAACGCGATCGACGCTATCCCCGTGCCATGTAGGCACACATAGCTGAAGATATGCGGAATCTGGTTCTTCTGGGACAGCGCGCCCTCGCGTCACATAACCCGAATAATCTTGGCCCTGCATCCAAGCAGGTTTATCGATGCCGCACAAACCAAGGGTCGTAGGCGCGATATCAACATGGTTTAGTGGGATAGGATGCCGACCGCGCTTCATATAATAAAACGGCCGTCCCCCTCCGATGATGAAAGGTATGCTGATTGCCTCTTCCCACGGGGCTGTCTTACGGAATTGGCCATGAGATCCATGAAGGTCGCCATGATCGCTGAAAAAGACTATGTAGGTATTCCATGACAATCCTTCCTCCTCGAGCGCCTGGCGAATACGCCCCAGATTCCAATCCAGATTCTCTATCATCGAATAATAGCCTGCCAGCTCGCGCCGAGCCTGTTCAACTACCCAAGGTACATTGGGAACATTAGGGCGCAATATCACTTGACCAGGCGTATGACGTGCCATCCATTCCGGCGGCGCCACGTAGGGATCATGAGGGGGCTGCACAGAAAGAACCGCGAAAAAGGGCTTCCCGGTCCCTTTCCTGGACTCCTCTCCCCGTTCTCTAAGGTATTTGATGAAGATATCCGTCAAGGCATTAGTCTCATAGCCTGGCAGACGGTAATGAACGGCTTAATAAAGTTCGAGGCCCTATTACCCGAGGGCCGGGAACCGCTAAGTAATCCCTCATCTCGCTGGTCATGCCGCGTCTACCACACGCCAGGAATATGAAGTCGCACATGTTCAAGAAGAAACTGCATTTATCCTTCGAAGTACGCTTCCCGCGGCAAATTCCCGAGAGCCCGTTCCTCTTCCCATCCAGGCGCCTCCTGCCCCCGGATATGCCCTGAGAGCAGCGGATCATCAGTCTGGCGCATCCATTGCTCAAGAACCTGCCGGAGTTCCTGCACAGTCTCCTGGTAGGCGGGATCGCCGATGAGATTCTCCATCTCAAGTGGATCCTTGTCCAGATCATATAGCTCTTCCTGGACATATGGCCTGCTATAGAATTCCTGGCGCACGGCCCGGCCTGAAAGTCCCTGGTGAATGTCCAAGGGGATATAGATGCCACAGGCCTGAGTGAAATGTCTTATGAACTTGTAGCGCCGGGTTCTTATACCCCTCATTGGGCGATAAAGATCATGCCATGTGAGTTCGCAGAAAAGGCGCTCCCGGCCTGCGTATGGAAGTCCCCTGAGGAGCGGCAAGAAGGAACGTCCGTCGAGATTTTCCGGGGCTCGAATGCAGGCTATATCCAGGAGAGTAGGAAGGAGGTCTATGTTGCATAGAAGCTCTCGATATACGCTACCAGGCCTTATATTCCCCGGCCATCGCATGAGAAGCGCTGTCTCGAGCCCGGGATCATAAAGCGTACCCTTCGCCCGCGGGAACGCAATCCCGTGGTCGGTGGTATAAATGACAAGGGTATTTTCAGCGAGTTCCCTCGTGTCCAATGCCTCCAATATGAGTCCAACACCGTCATCCGCCGCCCGCACGGTTCCTTGAAATTCAGCGATATCCCGGCGTATGTCAGGCAGATCCGGCAAATATGGCGGGACTTCCACGCGATCCGGGTCATCCGAAGTATACCATGGCCTGTCAAAAGGACGATGTGTCTCAGTGAAGCCCACCATGGCAAAGAAGGGGGTTTCTTTCCTCCAGTTTCTTAGGAAATCGACTACCTGCGGCGCTACAGTCTGAGCCCGGTGGTCCCATTTGACCTGCGCTATGTGATCATACCCCAATGAAGCGGGATCCTGGGCTTCATGCTGGAAACCAAATAGGTATGTATCATATCCTGCCTCTCTGAGAAACATGGGTAGTGTCTTCTCTCCCGGATTGAGGCCGAAGCCCAGGTGCGCGAGTCCCATGAGCCCATTTATATGTGGATATCGTCCGGTGAGGATGCTCCCCCGACTTGGACTACACTGCGGAGCAGGGCAGAAATATGAATCAAAACGCGCCCCCTCCTCTGCCAACCTATCGAGGTTGGGGGTATCTACTTTCCTCCCATAACATCCAAGATGCCGGCCTGTATCATGAGTTATTATCATCAATATGTTTGGAAGCTGATGATTTGATTGACTTGACGTCAAGGACCTTTCCTCCTTACCCCAAGAATGAGTCGCCATTATTTTCACCCTCCCAATGTCGCCGCCATGGCGGCATGGGAGTCTAGCTCGGAAATGGACTGCCGCTGTGATGACACCGCCGAGAGGACGGCATGGAGGTCTCACCTAAAAGGCGGCATGGATGACTACCTCGGCATATTCTTTCTATAAGTTCCTCGGCAAAGCGCCTGAGGGTGAGTTCAAGTAGGTCAGCTATATCTCTATATTCTAAAATCAGATTCTGCTTTTCAGCCCGGATTTTCTTCTGGCCATGGAGCTCACCCTCTCGGATCGATGAGCATATCGTCAATCAAGATAAGGGGTGCATCCAGGCTTAGTCCTATAGTTGGCGAATTCTAAAGGGATTTCCCCGCCCGCGTCTTCAATGGCGCGGTCCAACATCCTCCGGCAGATGTCGGGGCATTCAGCGGCAAGGTTGAGCTGCAGATTTGGATCATCATTATAAGCGTATAATAGCGCCCCCTCTCCCCATATGTTGGCGTTGAACCACCATTGATCATCTATGACAGTTATGAGCGGACCCCAAGCTATAGTCACATAGTAGCGAGTGGGAACTTCAGAGGAGAGGACCGCTGGCCAAAAATCAATCCCGTCCATTTTTTGATCCGGCTCAACTCCTACCATTTTCAATAAGGTAGTCGTCAGGTCATAGTTATAGACCAATTTGTCACAGGTGGTGCCGGCCCCTTCACCTTTGGGGTGCCGGACCATCAGCACCAAATCAGCTACTGCTTTTGTCATGGGATGGCCCTGTTTGCTAATTAGCCCCTTGTCGCCCGGGTCATGCCCGAGGTTATGGCCATGATCGCTGATGACTGCCACGACCGTGTCCTCAAGACGACCTGTCAGTCTAAGAGTCTCCATGAAATAACCAAACCAGCGATCAACCAGGGTTACCTCGCCGGCGTAATTGGCCTGGAGGCGCTTGACCTCCCTGGGCGAAAGACGGCCCTTCCAAGGGGCATAGAGGGATTGTATAACATCCGCAACATCGTCGTCGGGGTCGTAAAGTCGCCGATAAGCTGGCGGAGGATCCCATGGCTCGTGAGGGTCAAAAGAGTCAACCACTAGCAAGAATTTCTCAGCATCCTGATTATCGACCAACCACCGGGATGCTTCCATAAACACCCGGGCAGGATAGTAATCGGTTTCAGTTATCCGATATGCATTGTTGGTAAGGTACTTTCTTAGGAACCGCGCCAACCTGGGGTCATCGTCAAGCGGGTGGTTCATATGACAGCTAATCTCCGCATCCGCCACCCGCGGACCGGTCTTGTAAGGATCCGTCTCCTGGCCACGGACCCATATCCATTCATCAAATCCTCGATGGAAATTCTTCGACGGCTTGAATTGATGATAGGTGTCAGTGATGAAGGCTGAACGGTAACCATGTTGGCTCAGGATCTCAGCCAGGGTATCTTGCTCTTCAGGAATCGGTCCCCAGCCGGGCGCTCCGCTGAAATCTCCCTTGTAATCCCTATGGCCGCGAAATGGATAAGTCCGCTTTCCCGTATGCAGGGCCCTACGCACTGGCAAGGTAGGCAATGACTCAGGATAGGCCCTGGTGAACACAGTAGCTTCTCTCGCAAATGCGTCCAGATTCGGTGTCTGAATCCAATCATTGCCATAGGCCCCGACGTGATCCTTACGTAGCGTATCGAAGATTACAAGTATGATATTCATCTTTGATGCTCCTCCCGGTTTCAATGATCCCGGTAACTCTGGAATGTTATCTGGTCCCCCCATATTGACTCTCTAATTTATCCGCATGATACCCCCGCCCGGTCTCCCGCAGCCTCTTGCAATATTCCGCAAGAAAATTCCCCCGCACATGGTAAGGCCCTCCCTCGCGGATCACAGTCCACATGGGATCTTGTTGGACCTCAGAGCTGGCCATCATGTCACCATGCCAAAGCTCCAGATATGCCAAGCCCTGGTTGACGATATCTGGACGCTCTCCAGCTAGATTTTGCGTCTCATGGGGATCTTCCTCAACATTGAAAAGCATAAGCGGCGGGAAATCCTTTAGTCCATCGTGGTATGTTCTTATCAAGATCCATGGGCCAAAGCGGACTCCTCTCTGGCAGCTCCACGCGCACTGGCTGACCACGAGGTAGTCCCGTCCATTCTCTTCGCCGGTTCGCAGGCTCGAAGCAAAGCTCCTTCCATCCCACAACGTGGGAGCAGTTCCACCTAATAATTCTATGAGAGTGGGCGCAAGGTCCAGCTGATAGTGAAGCGCAGAATCAACCCCGCCTTTTGTCAGGCCAGGCCACCGAATTATGAGAGGAACACGACAGGTGATATAATCCGCTGTCTGGTGATCGCCATAGACATTAAGCTCACCCAGATTTTCGCCGTGGTCAGAACTGACAATGATAATGGTTTCATCTAATACCCCTTGCTCGTCAAGAGCCTGCAGGATCTTTCCTACATATTCGTCTGCGTATCGAATTCCCGTGTCATAACCGTCGATACATCGCTTAAAATCCTGAATAGAGGTTATTTCAGGGACCTCACGCGGCAATAGCTGCCTGCTGCCCCATCCCCTTACCTCATGAGCGCTCATCGGCCCATAGCTGTTGTACTGCTGGCGAATCACTTCTTCGGTGAGCCAGCTGGGAGGTGGGTCCTTCTCGAAGGGATTCCCATATTCTAGGGGCGTTCGATAAGGGGTATGCGGATCCCACATGTTTACATGAAGAAACCAGTTGTCTTTACGGCCGTTATTCTTGATCCATTCCAACGCTATGGGAGCCACTTCATCCGCTCGCTCTCCTCCCCTCTTGCCCGTGTTATGCATCTCATTGAATCCCTGATAAAAATGCCATGCCGCATGCCTTTCAGCAAACGGACTGACCGATACGGTGTAGAAACCGAGTTTCCTGAGCGCCATAGCTAATGAGATGCGGTCCTCCGACACTCCGAAACCTCTTGATTCTCCCTGAAGGATCAAGTCCGCGGCTGTGCCGCCGTGTCCGACGACACCAGTATGAATACCAAAACGCCCTGTCGAGAAAAATGCTGTGCGAGAAGGCAAACACGGAACATCTGAAGCGTAACAATTGGTAAAACGGATCCCTTCGGAGGCTATAAGATCGATATTTGGGGAAGTATTGCGCGGATAGCCATAGCAGCCTAAATGGTCCGGTCTTAAGGTGTCTATATCAATGTAAAGAATGCGCACTCCGACAACACGTCTCCTTTCTACCTTTCGGATGGCTGTCGCTAAAATCACAAACCAAGCTTCTGATCCCCCCTCTTCCCCGAACCCGAGGTAAACCCGAGATTAATTGGTTCATCGCATAAATATATTCTACCTGACTTGCAGATCTCCTCCCGAGTGAATTCACAAATCCCTGACAATGTGAAAAATCGAACGCCTCACATAAGGGAATCAAAGTGCCCCAACTCCATAGAAAAGATAAAAGCCCGCCCTTACTGTATACGAATTCCTCAAGCTAAGTCCCTCATTCATGGAGCAACATGGTTGAAGAAGAGCTTATACCCGGCGCAGAGGTAGTTCAGTCTCCTACTCCCACCATCTGCCTACGTAAAGCGGTCCTTGTTTCCTGGATGCCGTAGCTAATGAGATGCGGTCTTTTGAGATCCCGAAACCTCTCCAACCTCGCGCTGGCGCGCAGGACTATAGAAGTAGTGGGGTCTATTTCTTGGATGAAGCTTGGTAACCCTTGAACAACTCTCTAACAAGTTCTTCTTTACTCACTTTTAGATGCACGGCAACATCACTGAGGACTCCGCTGAGGGTGCCAATTCGTAAAGGATTATGGCGAGGAATGGTGACGTGATGCTCTCCTCTAAGGATAGTGGTGAGGCGCATGTGACTCCCGGTTTGCCGCGTGATTCGATAGCCATATAGGGTAAGGAGTTGGGCCAGTTGCTCCCCCGATACATTTCTAGGAATTTTCATACAGCAATGACTTCTTCCTTCACAAAGTGCAAACGAATTATGCGAGGTAGGTTTTTTTCGTCAAAATGACAGCGGACGGCATCGCGCACTGCCTCCCTGAGGTCCTCTAGAGTGTCGCCTGCGGTGAAAATGGAGTAACCCAGTGCCCGAGCCTCATAGCCTCCTTCAGCCGATTCCTCCACTAAGAAGAATACCTCTCTATCCTCCATCAGACTCTACCTCCTTAGATTCTAATGAAATGATGCCTTTAACCTTCTTGCAATGCCGTTTCTGGTTGCTGCCGGACGCCTGTAATACAATGATAGGTTTAGCTAGTTCTATAGTACCACATCAGGGACCTTTTTAAAGAGGTCCTGCATTGAATTCGAGTCTTTGTGTTTCATCGATATGAGCCACCACTATTTTCATCATTCTAATGGTGCACGTGTCGGCATGGGCGCCTACTTACGATAAACGAATTTCTCTGGCCAAGTCCCTCATTCGCGGCGCAATATGGTTGAAAAAGAGCTTATACCCGGCACAAAGGTAGTTCAGCCCCTCACTCCCATCTTCTGACTGCGCAAAGCGATCCTTCAAGCACCCGCCGTTACAGGCAAACCGGACTGCACATTCAAGACAGCATCGAGGCAAGGCTTTCTTTTTAGCGAGGCCAAAAGCCGCCTGACGATCAGAGTTGACCAGACGCCTGAGAGGAGTCTTCAGAATATTCCCAAGTTTATATTGTGGATATACGAAGTGATCGCATGAGAAGAGATCCCCATTATGCTCCAGCACAAGGGCGCGACCGCATGTTTCGGCGTGAACACACAATGTTGACCCCAGACCGAGCCAGATTCCGAGAGCCACTTCAAAAATCTGCACGAAATATCTGCCCACATCGTGGCTTACCCACTCATCAAATATCTCGCATAGGAAACGACCATATTGAACAGGATCCACTGATTCAGGAGTTACCTCGCCATCCTTTTTCGAGTGAACTCGCCTTGTGGAAACCGTGACACTGACTGATGGGATATGGCCTCTGGTTTCATTTTGAAACTCTCCTGCTGTAGCCCCTTTGGTCCAGGGTATCCTCCTCACTATGGGGATGAATTGCATGAATTTCACGCCCTGATCCTTGAGAAAATGATAAACTTCTAGGGGGTGATCAGCGTTTATACGATTCACGGCTACAAGGGCGTTAAATTCCACTTGGTGCCTCTTCAAGACCTCGAGGCCGTGCATTACCCGGTCGAAACTAGGGGCACCCGATCTACCTACACGGAGGGAATCATGCAAATGCTGCGGGCCATCTATGCTGATGCCCACAAGAAAGTTGTGCCTCTTCAGGAATTTCCCCCATTCATCATCTAATAGAAGCCCGTTCGTCTGAAAAGCATTATGGATTATCTTCCCCTCAGGACAGTATTTGCGCTCCAGTTCCACGGCCTTTTCAAAGAACTCTACTCCAAGCAGGGTAGGCTCACCGCCCTGCCAGGCAAAATTGATCTCCGGTATATCATCTTGAGCCTCGATGTATTGCTTGATGAAGGATTCAAGGACCTCCGGCGACATTCGGAAATCCCCGACCTTAGGATATAACCCCTCTTTCTCGCGATAATAGCAATATACGCAATCTAGATTACAGATTGGACCTATCGGCTTTGCCATTACGTTGAAGCCCAGGTCCCTGGAAGCATATCTGATGCTCGTTTCTTATCCCTCACCTCTGCTTAGCTTCGCCATAGAGCCAACTCACAGGCCCGCCTAATTTAATTGATTCATCGCCCATGCAAATGTATTCAACTTTATCCGCCAAACTCCTTCCATGGACACCCACCTTTCCAAACGCCCATGCTGCCGGGGTGGGGCCATGCACGGATTTTGGCAACTATTGCAGGAAAATCCACTGCCTCGCCGAAACAAATGGATGATAATGATCTCACAGCTGAGGCCAAGTTGGAGAGTCGACATTGCCGTGGACAGGTCAATTGCCAGCGGCCAACCGGTGGGAATCAAGGAGTTGCCGGAGGGAATCTCTTGACCTTTTATTCTAAGGGGGAGAATCAATGCCAGCAAAAGGCCATGAATTTAGCTTTCAAGAGATGAATCTTGCGATTTTTCGGGGGGATGAGCCCGGGAAAGTCCTCTGGCAGCCGAGGCTGGAGTTTTGGTATCAAGTCAACAAGAAGCGCGGGACACTGCCCGACCACCTGAAGGATCTCGATCTTATTGAAGTGTATGATTACTGCCACGCGTCGATACGATATTTCTGCAACGGTCTTCGCGTCCGACATAAGAATGTCAAGGTGACGAGCAAATGGGAGGATGAAAAGAACCTCCGGCGTTTCTGGGAGACGCCTGTAGGCACACTGACGGAAGTCATCCACTACGATGAATGGCAGTTGTCAGCATACAACGTGGAATATAAGCTCAAACGACCCGAGGATTTCCGGGTGATGGAATTCATCCTCCAAGATGAAGAATGGTATTGGGATCAGACATCTTATGAAAAGGACCTGGCGCGCGTCGGCTCGCGTGGAGCGCCACAGTTCTATTTTCGTCGTTCTCCCATCCAGGGCTTATTCATTGAGAATATGGGGTTTGAGAACACAATCTATATGATGGCCGACCACCCCGATGTGATAGAACACTATGTCGGGGTGGCAACCGAGGCAGATGACATGATGTATAAGATATTGCGGGAATGCCCCACCATGATCCTAAATTTTGGAGAGAATATCGACGCGCACATGGATCCCCCATCAATCTGGCAGAGGCATCTCATTCCTTATTATCGCATGCGGACAAATGAACTACATGCCGCGGGCAAGTTCGTCCATATTCACATCGATGGTGCAATGAAGCCTCTCCTCCCGTATTTGCGTGACTGTCCCTGGGATGGAATCGAGGCTGCAACCCCAGAACCCCAAGGGGATGTGACTATTGATGAAATCAAGAATGCGATGGGAGACATGGTGCTGCTCGATGGCGTCCCGGCAGTCTATTTCCTGCCCTCCTATCCGGTGGAAGATCTCATCGCTCATGTGAAGCGAACCGTAGATCTCTTTTATCCTCGTCTTGTTCTGGGAATCTCAGATGAAATCCCGCCCAATGGAGATATCGAGCGGGTTCGCCTGGTCGGGGAACTGGTAGGGGAATTAGTGTAGCCAGATATGTTGAATATAGCCGGACTGCCCGCCATGCGCGCCACGCATCCAGCGACCGCGCTGACATGGTGGTGTCCTCCCAACTCCGGACTTGACCATCTCTGCTAGTTTTAAAATAGGCGACCGCCATTTTCATTCTTTCTTTGATGGTGCCACCTTGGCGGCGCGGGGGACCACCTTGATGGCGCAGCATCTACCTTACCTCGATGAGCCTGTATTGTCTCGTGCCAAGGCCTATTTTCTCGCCGTGAGCCAACTGAATACTCCAATCAACGCCTCTATGGATGGAACCGAATTTATCCCGGCTATCCAAGGAATCGCCAAGCCTGCTGTCAGGCATGCCCGGCGCTGAATTGACCAGGTCCACGCTGGCCTGGTCAATAGCAACTGGATCAGTGGATGCCAGGACTCCCAGGTTGGGGACTATGGGCGTATCGTTCCATGGAGCGCAATCGCAGTCTGGAGAGACATTCATGACGAAATTCATAAACCCGCACTTCTCTTTCTTTGTGCTTACCACGGCATAAGCATACTCCGCCATGCGCTCCTGAAAACCACCAACCTCGGCATCCGTCCAGTTCACCCCTATGGCCTCATCCAGACAGCTAATGGTACACTCGGCGCAGCCGATGCACTTGGAATGATCAATCCTGGCGGGATGCCCGGGCTCAAAAGATATCGCCCCTGCAGGGCACCACCTGACACAGCGCCCGCACATCCGGCATTTAGCCACATCAACCTCCGGCTTCACGCTCGAGTGCTGCTCCTGTTTGCCGGCGCGAGATGCGGAACCCATTCCCGTATTCTTTATCGCACCGCCGAACCCAGCTGCTTCATGTCCTTTGAAATGGCTCAAGACTATCATTGCATCAGCCTCGGCAATGGCGGCGCCGATGCGAGCCTCTTTCACCCTGGGCGCATTTATCGGTACCTTGACAGTGCTGTGACCGTGCAGCCCGTCCGCAACCACAAATGGGGCGCCCACCGTGGCGAAACTGAATCCATTCTGGATGGCAGATATCGCATGGTCAACGGCGTTGGAACGGCATCCTACATAAAGCGTGTTTGCATCTGTAAGAAAAGGCTTGCCCCCGCTTGCCTTCACTTTTTCCACAATCACGCGGACTACCGGAGGCTGAATGTAAGCCAGATTACCCGGCTCGCCCACATGGATCTTTATGGCGACAAAATCTCCTTTCTCAATGAGCTTCCCGAATCCAGCCCGATCATATAACGTGCTTACCTTATCCAGCAGATTTCTGCCGCTTCGAGTGCGCATATTCGAGAAATATACATCGCTGGTCAATTTCAATCGCCTGGTCCGGGGAGGATCATAGGCAACCAAATCGGCCTGTTCCCCGGCCAGACTTTCGCTCCCTTCCACATTAGGTTGATTTCCTTCTGAACTCTGGTTTATTCGCTATTCCCCAATGAGACTCCTGCAAGCCCTTATCCCAGGCTTTACACGCCCTATACACGCAGGTCACCCATCTTCTCAGTCAACCAATTGAAAGTAGAGACTGCTTATACTGTTGCCACCTTGCTCCCAGATCCATCTTGTGCTACGCTCAGTAATAGAAGAAAGAAGGGATCCTGTGTGCGAAGCGGCGTAGCTAATCTCCCGTTGCATTCCGGCAAGTGCCCGGCCTGGCTCTTCTCGCGAATGAAAGCGCTGGGGGCCGCTATAATTGAAATCATCGTGGAGGAATTCGGCCCGCAGGAGGTCCTCCGGCGTCTTTCCGATCCAATTTGGTTCCAAGCGTTCGGATGCGTCCTTGGCTTTGATTGGCATTCATCTGGCATCACGACCACTGTGTGCGGAGCCCTGAAGGAAGGGCTGCGCCCCCGCGAAGGCCATCTTGGCATCTTCTTCGCAGGCGGCAAAGGCGCAACCTCCCGGAAAACGCCGGCGGAGATTGCGGAAGCATGTGAGAAACATGGCCTGCCCTCGGAATTCATCAATCTCCAATATGCCAGTAGAATGGCGGCTAAGGTAGATTCTGCGGCCCTGCAGGACGGATATGACATATATCATCATCTGTTCGTTTTCACAACGGACGGCGGATGGGCTGTAATTCAGCAAGGCATGAATGATGCCACCGGCTGGGCAAGGCGCTATCACTGGATCGGCAGGATCTCCACTGATTTCGACTTCGTTCGCGAGCCCCACGCGGGCATTTCGTGTGACCATATAGGGGAAGCGCTCAATATGGTGGCCCTTGAAAGTGAAAGGGCTCGCCAGGCGTCAACGTCGATCGCTAAGGAAGAAACGAGAGTCGTCATCCAGGAGGTGAAAAAGGTATTGACTCTTCCTTCAGACCATGCGATCCCAGGGACGACCCGGCTCGAGAAGACCCTCAGATTGGCCTACGAACATCAACCCGAAGATTTTGAAACCTTGCTGTCACTACCTGGAGTCGGGCCGGCAACCATCAGGGCACTGGCAATGGTTGCCGAGGTGACTTATGGGGCGAAGGCAAGTCGCAGGGACCCTGTCAGGTATTCCTTCGCGCATGGAGGTAAAGACGGACATCCCTTCCCTGTCAATAAAACTGACTACGACCGGTCTATTCATGTCCTTGAGGATGCGCTGAGGAAAGCTAAGCTGGGACAAACCGACAAGCTGAAAGCGCTCAAGAGACTTGCAGCATGGCAGGGAGGAACCGTGGAAAACCACGGGAATGCACCTATGACCGTTGACTAGAGTATGACCTCACGCTAAAATGGAAATCAAGGATCAGCAGATAGACAATTGAACCATTGGGGCGCTTTGCCTGGCCATGAGGGCCCGGCTGGCTGAGACGGGCATCTGCCCGGACCCATTGAACCTGATTTGGGTAATGCCAACGTAGGGAAGCGGTTGCATATATTTGGAGATTTCTTCGAGGTTTCTGGATCTCTGCCATCTCGCCGGCGGTTTACGGCGGCGTGATCTTTGATCCAGGAGACGAAGGCTTTTCCGGCCGTGGGCTCTACGCTCCACGGCTTTTATTTATGGCCAGCTTCCTGAAAAGGTCTATCCCAGGAGGCGATTCTCTTGAAATATGAAATCACCGAATTCGACAGGACTGAGCGTGAAGTGGCGCCTGTGGCGCTGACGATTGCCGGCTCAGATAGTGGGGGAGGCGCGGGCATCCAGGCTGATATCAAAACGTTCACATCCCTCGGGGTCTTTGGAACCTCAGCGCTCACTGCCATAACCGCCCAGAATACGGTAGGTGTCCCTGGCATCCATGTCCTTGAGCCATCGTTTGTGACGGCTCAGATAGATGCCGTAGCCACAGATTTCTCTCTGTCAGCCGCCAAGACTGGAATGCTGGCAAATGCAGATATTATCCATGCGGTTGCGCAAGCCATAAGGCAACATTCTATACCTAAGTTGGTGATAGATCCTGTAATGGTCAGTAAGACTAGAGTTTCCTTATTAGAGCCACAGGCCAAGGAGGCCCTTGTCAAACAACTATTTCCTCTTGCTACTGTAGTTACTCCAAACATTCCTGAAGCCGAGGAGATCACAGGATTCCGCATTGTCGCACCGGCTGATATGCGGCGGGCAGCCATGCAAATCAAGGATCTAGGCCCCCAATGGGTCGTGGTAAAGGGTGGTCACATGGAGGGGGAAGCCATCGACCTGGCCTATAATGGGGAGGAATTCATTGAAATCTCGAGCCGAAGATATCAGACTAAGAATACCCACGGCACGGGCTGTACTTTCTCTGCGGCGATCACGGCATATCTTGCACTTGGCGCAACAGTGGTAGATGCCCTTCTAAAAGCGAAGGAATTCATCACCTGGGCGATAGCAAATTCTTTGTCGCTAGGACATGGTCATGGACCTGTAAATCATTTCTATTACCGGAGGCCTACAAACAGCGTTTGATACATGGCGAATTGGCCGATGCCCGCCCATTTCGAACAATGTATGGGCGAGTGAACGATATTGGAGGGATCGCGATGCCTACAGTCAATTTCCGATCTATAGACGATTTCCGATCTATAAATGACCTGGCCCCTCAGATTCTTGAAAGGGTCAGAAATGAAGTTCCGCTGATACACCATATGACCAACCTCGTGGTGACCAATGTCACGGCAAATGTCACCCTTGCTATAGGAGCCTCCCCGGTCATGGCTGATGCAGCAGAAGAAGTCCAAGATATGGCTGCTGCCGCCAGAGCATTGGTCCTAAATATTGGAACCCTCACGCCGGGACAAGTAGATGCCATGATTCTGGCAGGCAAGGCAGCCAACGCAAAGGGAATCCCCGTAATTCTAGATCCAGTAGGTGCCGGTGCTACTCCTCTTAGAACAAAGAGCGTGGATAAGATTCTCTCTGAGGTGAAAATATCTATCCTTAGAGGAAACGAGGCAGAGGTATCACAAGTTGGCGGATTCGGCGGGATCATAAGGGGCGTGGATTCAGTCGAGGGACATCGCGATAAAAGGATTCTTGCCACGGAGACTGCGCGGAAATTGGGATGCGTTGTGGCCGTCACTGGGCCTGAGGATTACATAAGCGATGGCAAGCGCGTGGCCATTGTAAGAAATGGGCACCCGATGCTACGACTCGTGACTGGGACCGGATGCATGGCCACCTCAGTTGTAGCAGCATTTGCCGCCGTTGAAAAGGATATGCTCCTTGCCGCCGCGGCTGCCCTCGCTTGCTATGGATATGCAGCAGAGGAAGCGGCTTCGCGAAGCTTCGGCCCCGGTACATTCCAGGCCGCGCTCTTTGATAGCATTTACAACCTTGACTCTGCCACGTTATCCCGAGGAATCCGGGCGACGCTCGAACACGATACATCGGCCCGGGTGAGGCGCCAACTCAGACTGTATGTCGTAACCGATCATGAGCTTGCCCGGGGCAGGAGTGAAGAGGAAGTAGTAAGATCAGCCATAGCTGGAGGCGCTACAGCGATACAATTCAGAGCAAAGGACTGGGACACAAGCCGGATGATCGAGGTGGGTTCAAGACTCAGGGAGATCACCGCAGCCGCGGACGTTCTTTTCATTGTAAATGATCGTGTGGATGTAGCTATAGCTGTCAACGCCGATGGCGCGCACATCGGACAAGAGGACATTCCAATAGAAATCGCGCGACAGATTCTCGGTCCAAGCAAGATCCTGGGGGTAACTATCTATAATGTGGAGCAGGCGCAGGCCGCCCAGGAGAAGGGGGCGGATTACCTGGGCACATCAGCGGTATTTCCCACCGGAACCAAGAAATATATCTCAGTGCCTCCGCTAGGCTTGGAGGGGCTTTCTCGCATAGTGAAAAGCACTTCCCTCCCCGTGGTGGCCATAGGCGGCATATCAAAGGATAATGCAGAACAGGTATTGAATACAGGAGTTACAGGAATCGCGGTGGTTTCTGCCGTAGTGGCCGCTGATGACATAGAAGGCGCTGCAAGGGACCTCCGCGCAATTGTAGATAGAATCACAAAATCCACGTGGGAAGGCTCACCAGCTTTAACCGTGGGGGATGTCAGGGGGGATAGGACTCCATGAAAATCGCAGGCGGCGAGTTTGAGCTGATCAAGCGTATAAAGGCCCAGGTGAAACCCAATCATCCAAGAGCCATCCTTGGTATTGGTGACGACGCAGCAATCTTGCCCCGGCCTTCAGGGACTCTCCTGGCATGTATTGATATGCTTGTTGAAGATATCCATTTTATATCTGGTATTATCTCGCCATGGCAGCTCGGATGGAAGGCACTGGCGGTCAATATAAGCGACATCGCCGCCATGGGTGGAACCCCCCTTTATGCTCTTGTTTCGATAGGACTCAATTCAAAAGCTGATGACGCATATATTCATGAGATCTATGAGGGTCTCACAACGATAGGAAACCGTTTTGGCGTCGAAATAGTGGGCGGCGACACAGTGAGATCCCCCGAGGCCACGGTGATTGATGTGGCCGTCATCGGAGAGGCAAAAAATCCTATAACCCGTTCCGGCGCAAAAGAAGGGGATCTTATCGCCGTCACCGGACATGTAGGTTCATCTGCGGCAGGCCTTGCCTGGCTTTTGAGCAAATCCAGAGAAGAATCCCGCGAAAAACCGGCTTTGGAAGTGGCGTATGGCGAACCTGAGTCCGACCGGGTGCAACCTCCATGGGCCGAGGAATTGATCAAGGCCCATCTTGAACCAATCCCGCAGGTGGAAGCCGGCCAACTCCTGGCCAGCACAGGAATGGTCACAGCTATGATTGATATAAGCGATGGCGTGGCCAGTGAGGTCAACCATATAGCTGAGGAAAGTGGAAAAGGTGCTATAGTGCGCGCGAATTCTCTCCCCATCAGCCAGGCCGCCCTTAGAGCCGGAGCGGTGCTCGGCCGCGACCCTCTTGATTGGGCGCTTTTCGGCGGCGAGGATTATGAACTCATATTCACCTTTCGCGAATCCGGAATAGAAAAGGTGAAACAGGCCCTTGAGGTCGCAAAGAAGGAGTTACTGGTAATCGGCAGGATCTGTGAAAAGAGTAAGGGTGTGGCACTACTGGATAGAGACGGCACATACAGAGAACTGCCGCCTGCAGGCTACAACCATTTTGCAAATAGATAATGGGTAAGACATTAATCCGCCCCAGGTGAGCTATGATCAAAATGGGGGAATGACCCTCGAACAAAATCCATCTGTACGCCTGCCCTTTCATATATCCGGCGGCAGGCCGCTTCGCCGCGCCTTATGACTTCCCGTTCATCTACGGTAAGGATTCTGCCTCCTGAAACGACGAGCCGTCCTGCCACAAAAACCATATCGACATCTCTTTCTGACCCACAGTAAACCAGATTGGCTTCAACGTCCACCAGCGGGGTCCAGCGAGCGCTTTGCGTATCTATTAACACCAGGTCCGCCTGTCGCCCTGGGGCGATCATCCCGAGCCTGTCAGATTGCAGAATCGCCCGTGAATTAGTCACAGTCGCCATACGAAGAGCCTGGCCTGCGCTGAGCGCCCCTGGATCCTCCTCCAACAGGTTCTGAACAGCCACAGCCATCCTCAATTCCTCGAGCATATTCATATCATCGTTATTTGAAGCGCAATCCGTGCCGAGGCCGACCCTGACCCCCTTTCTAATGAGGTGCGAAGCCCTGCAGGCTTTTCCAGTATTTGCAGGACGGTCGGGCAAAATATGGCAGTAGCGCCCCGGTCGGAAAGGATGTCGATATCATGCTCTGAAAGGTAAATGCAGTGAGCGGCAACAGTGCCTGGTCTGAGGATGCCGCATGAATCTGCCTGTTCTACAGGGGTCCTTCCGTAGCGCTCCCGCACCGCCTCTACTTCCCTACGGGACTGTGCCAGGTGAAGATGAATGCCCACGCCGAGCTTCTCCGCTGCCTCTCCCAGTTTTCGGAGATGTTCCGGCCACACGGTATCCGGCGCGTGCGGGGCGAACCAGGGAGTTATCAAAGGGTGTCTATTCCTCCATCTTTCAACAAAATCGAATGCCCTTTCGAATTCTTCATCCCCTGTAAATGGCCCATCTGAATTCATCACCGTATGCCCCAGAACTCCGCGGATACCGCCATCGATACACGCCTGGGCTATCTGTTCCATAAAAAAGTAGTGATCCACAAGACAAGTGGTGCCTGCTTTAAGACTTTCCACCACCCCAAGCATGGCAAGGTCGTAAATGTCCTCTTCTCTCAATGCCTTCTCTACCGGCCACATAATATTGTAGATCACATCAGGCGCGCCATGTGTTATGCCCCTCATTGTGGCCATGGCCATGTGGGAGTGTGCGTTGATGAGGCCCGGCATCAGGACCTTTCCCCTACCATCTATGATCTGCTTCGCGGAAAACCGGCTCCCCACCTCGCTATCAGGACCGGTGAAGACGATTTCATCCCCCTTGATTGCTACAGCGCCAGGGCGATAAACCGTGCCCTTTGGATCAAGGGTGAGAACTATTGCGCCGGTTATAAGGTAATCAACAACCTCATCAGCAGGGACTCTGGTTGAGGGCCGCATCTTACAAATCGCCTCCAGACTTTTACAGATCCCCACATTTGTACATGGGATAACCGACTGGATTTTTGAAAAGACACAAAAACCCCTTCTATGGTCAGGATCACCTAACGCTTAAGATACGACAGTTGCCTCCGGCCTTTCCCCTCTGAGGGCGGCAACTAGATTGCGGGAAGCCATGATACTCATATTGATGATGGATTCAGCTGTATGCGCGCCCATGTGGGGGGCAAGGACTACATTCTCAAGCCCCAAAATCTTTGAGCCTGTTGGAGGCTCTTGTTGAAATACATCCAGCCCAGCTCCCGCGATCTTCCCACTGATAAGGGCCTGGTAGAGTGCTTCCTCATCTACAAGCTCTCCACGCGCTGTATTGATAAGGTAAGCCGTCTTTTTCATGATAGAAAGCTCGTCAGCCCCAATAAAATTCTGCGTCCTCTCGGTAAGGGGAATATGCAGGGTTACATAGTCAGACTGGCGAAAGAGTTCGTCTAGCTGCACATATTCGACATGGTATGCCGAGATCAGCGCTGGATCTTCTTGTTCATCATGACACAAGATTCTCATGTCAAATCCCGAAGCTCTCCTGACCACGGCTCGCCCAATGCGGCCGGTGCCTATCACGCCCAAAGTCTTGCCCCAGACTGAGGAACCCGTGATCTTCTGCCACTGCCCAGACCGGACCTTTCGATCAGCTAGTGGTATGTTCCGGGCGCAGGCCAGCATCAAACCGAAGGCCAGATCCGCCACTGCCTCAGTATTTGCGCCAGGCGTATATGTAACAATGATCCCTCTCGCCTTTGCCGCCTCAAGATCAACATTATCCAGTCCGACTCCATATTTTGATATGACTTTGAGCCTCTTCCCCGAGGTGATCACTTTTTCTGATACCGGATCGAGTCCTACAATCATTCCATCGCATTCTCCGACCAGAGAAGCAAGCTCTTCTTCCTGCAGTAGGCGCCCTTGAGGCTTCATCCTGATGACTTCACACCCTGCGTCTTCCATAATCCGGATAGGCTCGTCAGAACCTTCGCCAAAGGATCTAGGTGTCACGAGCACCTTGTAGCGCATAGCGTTCTGCCCCTTTCGATTTCATCACAAATATGCACCATGTTGCCCTCTACCATCGTCATTTTGACGTTGATGTTCTCATCGAACAAAACTATATCTGCGTCCATCCCCACCGCGATTTTCCCTTTCCGGTCAGATATGCCAAGGATTCTGGCAGGCGTCGAAGTCATCATCGTTATTGCATCCCTGAGAGGAATCTCCGCCATTTCAACCATTGTCCTTACCAGCCGATCTGTAGTGGCTACACTCCCTGCAAAAGCACTTCGATCGGGAAGCTTAGCTACGCCGTCCTCCACAACCACTTTCTGACCATCCTTGAGGCTACCAAGTATATAGACGCCCTCCGGCATCCCTGCTGCCCTCATGGCATCGGTAACTAAGGCCAGCCGATCGGGCCCCTTGCATTTATATGCCAACTGCAAAAGGGAAGCAGGAAGGTGCTTGCCATCGGCGATAACCTCCACAGTCAGTTCGTCAATGAGCAAGGCTGCCTCCACCACTCCCGCATATCGAAATGCATCGATCCGCCGGACGGTGGACATTCCTGAATAAAGGTGCGTCACATGGCTATAACCTGATTCTACGGCCTCGAGAACCTGATCAAAGATAGCGTCAGAATGCCCGATTGAGGCAAGAATACCCCTCCTGCGAAGCTCCCGGCCGAGATCGAGGGCATTGGGAAGCTCAGGCGCAGCTGAAACCCGCACTATATTATCGGAATAATCAAGGATCCGCATATATTCCTCGGCAACTGGATTCTTTATGTAGCGTGGATCCTGGGCCCCACACATCTCAAGGGAAAAATATGGGCCCTCAAGGTGCACACCTAGGATTCTCGCCCCGGGATAGTCTTTGCCTGGCTGGAGGCGGCACGCCTTTTTCATGTTATCCAGCGTTTCAAAGAGATCTTCCATTGAACTAGTAAGGGTGGTGGGCACAAGGGCAGTCGTCCCGAAGCGCGCATGGCTCGCCGCCATAGTGAGAATGGCGTCTGCTGTGCCGTCCATTAGGTCTACCCCACCGCCCCCATGAACATGCATATCAATGAAGCCAGGCGCGGCATATAACCCATGGCAATCGATGATTTCAACCTTATCCCCGGGCCCTATGTTGGATTCAATATTATTCAATCCTAACTGGCGTCCAACCTCATCGGTCGCGCCTACATACTGGATCTTCCCACCATCTATCCATATCGCCCCGTCCTTTATCAAACGTTCTGGAGTAATGGCTACCGTGTTTATTAAACATATAGGCTTCTCCGCCATCGCGAACCCCCCACTAGGTAAGTCATTTAGATTCCGCGCCCACCCAAGTCCCGGGCATTCTTTCGCCCTATCAACAATATCCTAGACTAGGCGACCTGGTCAAGCTAACCTCATCGAGACTGTTGAACTTCCTCAGCAGCTGCTAGTCTGGCTGAGGGCGACGGCAGTTTACGCGATTCAACCAGGCTGCGTTGACAGAACGTGGGAAATATTAGCAGTCTCCTCATTCTTAACTTTCTTTTTAAATCATATAAAGCTATTCTCCACTCAATGGTAGACTCCTGCCTGGCGATCAAAACCGTGTGATACCTGCATCCCAGACATGGTCGGCAATCATGCCGGTAATCCTTAGTGTCAAAGCCGATAGGGCAACGACAACTGACATTACTGCCACCACCACTGCCCAACCCGGGAACCCCGCATCGAAAGCCTCTATCGCCGCAAACCCCAAAATCGCGGCAATGACAAGACCCATCAGCATCCCCAGGATTGTATTGAGGTTCGACTTCACCGCCTTCTGGGGATCGTTCCAATTTAACATTGGACGGACCATGTCTATAATTACGCCCCACAAACAGAAACTAAATGACGCCAACATGCCAATGAGAGTACCTACCAATAAAGACCATAGAGGAAGTCTGAGAACATACTCAATAGCGACAACTCCAGGCAGGACACCCGGAATGATCATCCACTCTGCTCCGAGCGCCTTGCCCAGCGCGACCATCCTGCCGCTCAGGGGCAAGCTCATTGGAATCCATATATTCCTCATTCCTTCCCGCGAAAATGTCGTAACCGGGATGGAAGACATAGCCGCCATGACAAGAAAATAGGCCCCGACTACGAGCGCGCCCACCGCCCCTATATCAGGAACAGAATATAATATCTTCCAAAGCTGCTCGAGCCCAGATTTGCCCACCGTAGCCGCCATAACCATCATCACCGGAAATATTACAAAACCAGCGAAACCATTGAGCACAAAGACCGGTGTCCTGAGGAATAGCCGGGCCTCGGTGATCGCGAGGGCTATACATGGGGAATGCTCGCGATATCTTGCAGCAGAAATTCCATCGACGGCGGTCTTCCCTTTTCTTCGAACTCCGGCCTCAAGGCCGCTGAGGACCCCCTCATAGAAGACCTTGTTTCCTATCGCGAGAAGAACTGCAATTCCCAATACTGATATCCCGAGGAAAAGAATGAGGTAGGAAAGGCCAGATAATGTCCCTGCCGCTGCGATAGCCTTCGTCGCCCATATACTTGGCGGGAATTGTCTCCCTACGATGTCCACGAGGTTATTGGCCGCTGAAAATACCCTTCTCATGAACTCGCTTTCTTCACCGGGGGCCGGAGCCGTTGTCTGAATGAAAATCTGGAACCCGACTACAAGGATAATGAATAGAAAGCCGCCAGTCATGACGAGAGCGTCTTTTCTTCGAGAGAGGTTTGTAAACCGCATCAGGAGTATCGCCGGGATGGCGGCAATGGCCAGTGGAATTATGGGAAGCGAGAGAAAAATCGCTATTGCCGTTGACCAATATGCAAACGTGTTCGTACCAGCCTTGGCACTATAGGCAATGAATAAGGGGATGAGAAATACTGCAAGTCCAACATATTCATTTGCGAGGATCACCGAAAACTTTCCCAATAGCACCTCCGCTGGCGTGAAGGGAAGAGGGATCAAAACAGGCAGATCATTCGAGAAATAGAAAACTGCTATAACCAGGACAAAGCCTAAGATCAACACTATAACCTGAGATAGCAGAATGCCGAGCATAAGGGTCAGGCCCTCCTGCCCTAGGGCAGCGGCCGCATCATAATACATGGACGCAAATACGAAGATCCCAATGGCCAACAAGGTGGCAAGGATACCGATAGAAAGCGCAATGAGGATTGGTTCCCATAGGCGTTCGCGCTTTTTCAGGTAATAATAACGTGAATGCGATATACCGAAATTCATGTTTAGTTGTGTTAGAATCAAGGATAAAAGGCGCTTTCTCATCCGCTTTGGCCCCTTTTCCCCGCTTCAGGCAGCCTAAGTCCACCATCTAGCGTCACTTCTTCCGTTAATTCAAGAAAAATCTCCTCGAGGGACTTATTTGTTTTGTGCATGGCGCGAAGCTCTTCCATTGTGCCGGAAGCAATAAGGCGCCCTTTGTTGATGATGCCCACTCTATCACATAGCCTTTCTGCAACCTCGAGTATATGGGTGGAAAAGAATACTGCATTCCCACGATCGCAGTGCTTCCGCATAAGCTCTTTGAATAGGTGAGAAGACCGCGGATCAAGGCCTACCATGGGTTCGTCCAGGATTAAGAGGCGGGGGTCATGAATCAGGGCGCCCATGAGAGCCAATTTCTGTTTCATACCATGTGAATAGCTCTGAATTATATCAGTAATTGCCTCGCTCAATTCAAACATATCCGCGAGATCCTGGATTCGTCGCCTTCTTTCGTCTTTTGAAACGCCAAACACATCCGCAATGAAGTTGAGATATTCGATACCAGTTAGCCTGTCATATAGGTCCGGATTATCGGGGACATATCCGATCTGGCGTTTAGCCCGAATCGAATCCTCCGCGACGTCAAGACCGTCCAGAGTGATTCGCCCCTTATCAGGCCTCAGGAGTCCCACAATCATCTTTATAGTAGTGGTTTTCCCAGCACCATTAGGGCCAAGAAAGCCGAAGATCTCGCCTGGTCTAACTCCAAGGTTAAGGCTATCAACCGCAGGTCGCGCGCCTCCGCGATAGGTCTTGGTAACCCCCTGTAGATTTAATAAAAAAGCCTGACTCACTCTGTTGACCCCCTCACAAATCTCGCGTTTCAAATAGATGCGACGCGATAGCGCATAAGGCCGGATCACAGGGCGACATGCAGCAAAGTCGCGTCCGACGGGACGGTAGCACCATCCCCGGCTACGCTGCGTCCGCCGGGAGGAGTGCCCATCCCCACCGCCGCCCCAAATCACCGGGCGCCCTATTTCCTAGACCAGAGCTGCAGCGGCTGCGTCAAGGAAGAGGGTGGCCTTCTGGTGCTTACGTAGCGCGGTCGCTGGACATTCTGTAGATATCGGGCCATGCAAAGTGCGCTCCACCGCCTCTGTTTTGGTCGGCCCAGGCACCATGCAATAGATTTCCTTGCAAGACATTAACGCAGGTACAGTAAGCGTCAAGGCATGGGTCGGAACATCTTCGAGCCGCGGAAAACAGCCATCATGAACCTGCTGCATACGGCATCGCTCTTCCAGCTGGACTATCTTCATTATTTTAGGATCATTAAAATCGGCCACGGGTGGGTCATTAAATGCAATATGCCCATTTTCTCCGATCCCCAGACAGCCTATATCTATAGGATTTTTCCGTATGAGCTCTGCATACCTTTCACATTCTTCCTCAGGGTTGGCGGCATTACCATCTATGAAATAGACTTTGCCAATTTTTACGCGGTTAAATATATGCTCTCGGAGATAAGTGGAAAAAAGCTGGGGAGCCCCCGCTGGCAATCCCACATACTCATCCATATGAAACGCGACTACCTTGGGCCAGTCAATGCCTGGGAAGGAACAAAGCGCATCCAGAAATTCATTTTGCGATGGCGCTGCAGCGAATACCATGGTACAAGATCCTTTCAGGCTGAGGTACTTCTTTATACCCTCGGCCACGGCCAGCGCAGCAGCATGCCCCATCTCTTGACGAGTCTCGTAACTTTTAACGTTCAACTTATCTACGATAAATTCTTTCAAGGCCTGCGGATTCAATTGCATATGAGACCTACCTCCTAACAGTAATCTACCAAACAGAAGATTCGCCCACAGGTAAGATGTTTCCTGCCTAAGACAATGGGAGCGCATGAATCCATTGCTTCTCTGAACCCCCCACCCCCATTGTCATCTACATGAATCCCTAGCGCGCCCGAGCTAGATTTCACTCGCGACTGCTGCTACCTTCTGGTTTCACAGGGAATTCCTCAAAAATTCCGCAGTTTCCTCGGGACGCGCCACATTTATATACATCCCCGTCCCGATCTCAAACCCAGCCTGTATTGTCAATTTCGGCAAGATTTCGATATGCCAGTGAAAGAAATGATCTCCATGACATGGAGAGGTGTGCAGAACATAATTGTATGCTGGATCCCCAAGAGAAATAGACAGCGCCTTTAGCGCTTCCGTCATGACCCGCGAGAGTCCTTCCAGGGATGGATCATCTTCGAGTTCGAACCTGGACTGATGATTTATGGGAATCACCCATGTCTCAAAAGGAACACGTGACGCGAAAGGCTGAAAGGCCACATAGCCATCCTGAACCGCCAGGAGTCGTGACCCAGTTTCTACCTCTTCATGTATCATATCGCAATAAACGCATTTGCCGTTCGCCTCGTAATATAATTGGGTTCCTTGCAGTTCCTTTGCGATCACCGGCGGGATCAATCCTAAGGCTGATATCTGCGAGTGTGGATGCTCAAGCGACGCCCCGGCAGGACGTCCATGGTTGCGGAAGATGAGTATATATTCGAGGCGCGGATCATCTTCCATGATCATCCGATACCGTTGGCGATAAGCTTTCAAGACCATGTGAAATTCAGCCGCTGCCATGAGACCGGGGCTTATATCATGACGGGGGGTCTCAATTATAACATCATGCACGCCAGTTGCGCTCTTGATAGAATAAATGCCCGACCGCGACTCTGAGTATTTTCCCTGCGAAAACGCAGGAAATTTGTTTGGAACTACACGTACCTTCCAGCCTCCGGAATCTGCTGGCGCAGAGGCATCTCTATAAGCGAAAACCTCTGGCGGAGTCTCTCGTTCATTGCCCGGACAGAATGGGCAATCAGGTTTGAACGATGGTTTTGACTGGATGGCCTCGAAATTCTTCGATGTGAAATTCTGCGGCCTTCTGGCGCGTTCCGTGGCAATGACTGTCCAGTCCCCAGTGATGATATCTTGACGTAATTCTGGCATCTCACAACCTCCTGGCTAGAATAGTAATACAAACTTAAAGGTAATCAGTAGATTTCCCGGGAAATGATGACACACAATAGCGGATTCGTCGATATAATATTGTGAGTCTAATTATGGAGCAGGGGTGCTACTCCTGAGAGGAGCCGGAAGGGGGTAAAGATAAAATGTTCGAACTCCTGGAGCGCCTCCTAAGTCCTATCCTCAAGCGGCAAAAGAAGACGTGCATCCTCATAATCAAGAAGAATCGGGCTTGAGACTGTAATAAATGACATTGCTTGCTATGGCTTTATGGGCCCGTGGACGTTCATCTGCCGAAAGCCTACGGGCTCTATAGCATGCCCAGAAACACCGCCACCAGGATGGCTGGCAACATATTTTCGACCTTTAATTTGGCCAGGCCAAGCATATTGATTCCAATCCCCAGGATCATTATCCCTCCCACCGCTGTCATAGCTGTAATTACGGGATCTGTAAGAAGAGGTCGGACCAGGGAAGCGGCAAGGGAAATGCCGCCCTGAAAAAGGAGGATTACAAGCGCGGAGAAGGGAACGCCTATTCCCAAGGTTGAGGCGAAGGCTATTGAGCACACCCCATCCATAATTGATTTAGTAAGAAGTATTTGATAATTCCCATATAGACCATCCTGGATTGACCCAACGACTGCCATGGGGCCGACGCAAAAGAGGAGACTAGCGGCAATGAACCCCTTATTGAATCCATCCCTGGCCGCAAACCTCGATTCAAACCAGCTCCCCAGAGAGTCCAACTTTACATCGATCCGCAAAAGCTCTCCCAGAACCCCTCCGATGACGAGGCTGAATAACACGACTAGTGGGCTTTTCCCCTGTTGAGCCATGTTGACGCCAAGCACCATCGTAAAAAGACCTACCCCCTGAACCACAGGAATGGTGAGCCGCTCTGGGATCCTCTGTTTAAGTGAAAGTCCAATTATACTGCCTAGCACAACAGTTGCTACGTTTGTCAGAGTACCTATCACTCCGCGGCCCCCCATCCCATCTCCCCGGAAACTCACATGAGGAATTTAACATAAACAAGGTGTTTATGCAATGCCATTAATTGGATTAAACTACCACAGCTTCATGGCCTCGCGACATTCGTTGAGAGTGGCCTCAGCGATTACCTGTGCTCGAGATGCTCCCTCCGCGAGGATGTTACGTACAAAGTCGGGATCCTTGGCATATTCCTCGCGGCGCTCGCGTAAAGGCGCAATAAACGCTTCCAGCAGGTCAAAGAGCCGCCTCTTGCACTGGACACACCCGACTTTTGCGTTCCGGCATTCCTCAGACACTCCCGCCGCCGTCTCTTGTGCTATAGCCTCGTAAAATTTATAGGCAATACAGACATCCGGGTGACCGGGGTCTGTCCGGTGGATTCTCTCAGGATCGGTTACTAGATTCATGACTTTGTTCCGTATCTCATCCGAAGAGGCAGTCATAGCAATCTCATTTCCATAGCTTTTTGACATCTTCCGCCCATCAACGCCCGGCAGGAGCTTTACGTGGGTCAATAGAGTCTCCGGCTCTGGGAATATAGGTCCAAAAAAGTGGTTGAACCTACGAGCTATTTCCCTTGTAAGCTCTACATGCGGCACCTGGTCTTCCCCTACCGGAACCCCCTCGGCCTTATATGCCAGGATATCGGCGGCCTGGAGAACTGGATAACCCAGGAATCCATATGTGGCAATCTCACGGCCCGCCAACTCGCGAAGCTGTTCCTTATAGGTTGGCACTCTTTCTACCCAGCCGAGCGGTGTGACCATTGATAGGAGTAAATGGAGCTCCGCGTGTTGCTTCACGTGGGACTGCACAAATATTATGCTTCGCTCTGGATCAAGTCCCGCCGCGAGCCAGTCAAGCACCATTTCATAGACGTTTTCCCTTATGCCGCTCGTATCCTCATAGCCTGTGGTCAGTGCATGCCAATCAACTACAGCATACACACACTGGTAAGTATCCTGGAGACGTACCCAGTTGCTAAGAGCGCCGAAATAGTTACCCAGATGAAGCTTCCCCGTAGGTCTCATGCCGCTAAAGATTCGCTTCTTTGTCTCCATTATTTCACTTTCCTCCCCATCGGGCGCAGGGCGAGATCAACTACATGTCGAACCATCCGGCTTTATTTGCCTATTGCGGGTTGATGATTCTTGCCCCTGACCGCCCGCTCACTCATGATAACCAATGGATAGAGCACAACCAGTGCGATAGTATTGACTAGAGCAGCCGGCAACACAACCGTGGTGAATAGAACCTTAAATGGCCCAGGAAGCCCAGCTATCAATGCCGCTGATCCCAGGAAAATAGTGCCGCTTATTATTGTTCCCAGCACTCCAATCACGACTACGGTCACCTTCTCTCCCACCGCCGGCTTTAACAGACGAATAAGGCCCATAACGATGAATGTGGTCAGTATCTTGTCGATGACGTTCGGGAGCTGGCCACCAGGAAAGGTAGTCGTAAGAGCCGTCAATATCCCGCCTATTATACCAGCTTCCACGGTAAGCCTCGGATCCGTCTCCATGAGCAAAACAATGAAAAGCATGCTCAGCAGCAGATCGGGCTTCATCCCCAGCATAATAGGAGGAACCACATAGTGCAAGACCAGACCAATGGCCATAAGAAGGGCAACCTGAATGAACCTGTTGAGTTTCATTTTCTCTCACTCTCCCTTTTTTCCTTCCTGTGATACAAAAAACCCCGTCCTATATAAGGACGGGGCAATTCCCGTGGTGCCACCCTAATTGACCCACTCAGATCACCTGGTAAACCCATGATACCACCTGGTGACAACAGGTCATGCGCAAAATGCCACTAAATCCATGATAAGTAAAATCTACCAGATGAAATCGTTGCAGGTCCGCTCACTTCTCAAGACACAGGCCAGACAAAACTAGCCGATGTCCTTCCCTTTTAACGGCGGGTCCCGTCTCCGCCTACTCGCAGGGCCCCCCTGCATGTCCACCGGGAGATATTTCCCGGGAAAACATCGGCCCGGCTTTTGGGGAGAGACTCCCGGGCCCATTCATTGCGCCGCAGGCGCTGACTCTCAGCAATCGTCAGCTCTCTGTGGCCTGAGTCACGCAATTACTATTCCCGCTCATCATCTTCTCAGGCTATGTCATGCAAGATCAGATATTTGTATTTACAGTATAACTCGTCGACCATCCCCATGAAACCCCTATTTCCTCCCAGAAGTCAGCAAATTTGATCTTAAATCCACATGACGAATTACTGGCGAGTATATTGCTCAAAAATTCTGCCATTCGCTGTGAAAAACTCAATCTCCGATCGGATATTCCTTCCGATAGCGGTGGCTCCCTTCGCTTCTGCTAAAATACCGTCAGATACTGATCTATCTCCCACTTGTGAACCTGGGTCCTGTAGATATCCCATTCCAACTGCTTAGCCTCTATGAAGCGCTGGGAGATATGCGGGCCAAGGGCGCTCATTATGACTTCATCCTTCTGCAACTCTTCAAGCGCCTCTGCAAGCGAGCCGGGGAGACTGTCTATCCCCATTTCCTTTCTCTCGGCGGGGGACAAGGCATATATGTTCTTGTTGACGGGTTCAGGAGGAAGTATCTTGTTCTTTATGCCATCGAGGCCTGCCTTCAGCATCACTGCCAGGGCAAGATAGGGATTACATGATGGATCAGGGCTCCTGAGTTCCAGCCGGGTCTTCTTGCCGCGGGCGGCTGGCACCCTCACAAGCGGGCTCCTGTTTCGCTCAGACCAGGCAATGTATACGGGGGCTTCATATCCTGGCACCAGACGCTTGTATGAATTTACGGTGGGGTTGGTTACGGCCGTGAAGGCTCTGGCGTGCTTCATGAGCCCCCCAATATACCACAGGGCCACGTCACTCAACTGGTATTTCCCATTTGGATCGAAGAAAGCGTTCTCATCACCGGCAAACAGAGACTGATGTGTGTGCATTCCGGAACCATTTACACCAAACACAGGCTTGGGCATAAATGTGGCGTTCAAACCATGCCTCTGCGCGACGACCCGCACCACGAACTTAAAGGTTGCGATGTTATCAGCCGTCTTAAGACCATCGGCATATCGAAAATCTATTTCATGCTGCGCCGGCGCAACCTCGTGATGGGAAGCTTCTATCTCGAACCCCATGCTCTGAAGGGCGATCACCATATCACGGCGGGCCTCCTCCCCGAGGTCTATCGGCGAGAGGTCGAAGTAACCTGCCTGGTCACAGGTGCTAGTTGTCGGACGTCCTCCTTCATCTCTGTTGAACAGGAAAAATTCTGGCTCAGGCCCAGCCATCATGGCAAATCCCATATCAGCTGCTTCCTTCAGCACGGCTTTCAATGCATTTCTGGGACATCCTTCGAAAGGAGTGCCATCAGGGCTATAGATGTCACACATCAGCCGGGCTATGGTGCCATTTCCTATTGTCCATGGAAATACCGTAAATGTGGAGGGATCAGGACGAAGATACATGTCGGACTCTTCGATTCGGACAAACCCCTCTATTGATGATCCATCAAACATAATATCTCCATTAAGGGCCGCTTCAAGCTGTTCAACAGGGATGGCAACGTTCTTGAGAACACCGGTGATATCAGTAAACTGCATATGGATGAATTTCACGTCAAGCTCCTTGGCCTTTCGCATTACATCTTCTTTTGTAAACTCTGGCATCTTTATTTCTCCTCTCCATCAATCGTTTCTTATTTTATCAAGCGCCTTCATCAGCGCCGCTTGATCAGACACCGGATATAGAGAATGTAGAATGACTGGCCTTTCGTCGTCACCTTCAAGAGGGGCAGCTCCCCTGACAGAGGCAGCCCTGGAACCTTCCCGCAGACTGACCCTGCTCTCGCGGGCTTTTCTCTCCTCAAACCTCTCTTTGACTTCCTTCACGCGAAATCCCTGTTCCATCATCCCCTTTACCTGCTTGAGTATCAGGATGTCCTTTCCAGAATACATCCTGGTGCCGCCCTTTGTCCTATAAGGAACAACCAGGCCCATCTTGTCATAATACCTTATCTGGCGCTCGGTCAGGCCTACAAGCCTTTTGACTACCCCGATAGGAAATACTGGTGTATCAAGATCTGGCTCCAATTTCCCCACCTCCCGGCTTGCCTCAGGGCGGACCCATTGATTCATGTGTGGTGTGATTGGCTTATGTGTGATTATATTTGTTAGAAAATCCGACGTCAAGCAATATGTTAGAAAATCTGACATATTGGGAATATGGTCCGCTATGGTATAATAAAAAAGCAGAGGGTGGCATCGAATCTCCTGAACAATGGTGAACAATCAGCTGGGGAGGGATGAAAGCGGCCATGAAAGAGACGAAAGTGCTCGTGGTGGATGATGAACCTTCCATTGTAGAGCTCATCCGTTTCAACCTGGTGCGTGAAGGATTCAAAGTAACCGCCGCCTATTCCGGAGGAGGCCTTCTCGACAGGATAAGGGCTGAAAGGCCGGATCTTGTGATCCTTGACATCATGTTGCCAGGAGAAGACGGTCTTACTATCTGCAGGGAAATCAGAAAGGAAAGTAACCTCCCGATAATCATGCTTACCGCGAAGGATTCAGAAACTGATAAAGTCCTGGGCCTTGAGCTCGGGGCAGATGATTATATAACCAAGCCCTTCAGTCCAAGGGAATTAATTGCGAGAGTGAGAGCGGTCCTCAGGCGCTCGTCTGGCGAAGAATCCGCGGAGACGAAGAAGCAGGTCTTGAAAGTCAGAGATCTGATGCTGGATAGTGAAAAGCACCTTGTTACATTGAATGGTCGTGAATTAGATCTCCCGCCCAAGGAATTCGAGCTTCTCCGGATACTCATGGAGAATCTAGGGAGGGTCTTGACGCGTGAATATCTCCTGGAAACTATCTGGGGGTACGAGTATATTGGGGAGACTAGAACTGTTGATGTGCATATCCGTCGTCTGCGACAAAAGATTGAGCCCGACCCCTCCCAGCCCGTGTATATCGAGACAGTGCATGGGTTCGGGTATAGGATCAGGGGTGATTAGCAAACCATGAAATTCGGAATCCTTACAAAACTTTCGATCGCATTTTTCATTATAGTATTCCTGATCACCGGAATTACAGCCTTATCCTTGGACCAGGCTTTCCAAGTCCATTTTGTCTCGACATTTGAATCTACACTTGAGGCAAATGCAAAAATCGCCTCTGAACTCATCATGAGCCAGGGTTTGGCGGAATTGACATCAGCAGATTCAGGCATCCTTCATGATATGGTCTCGCGAATTTCGGAAGACACGAATGCCCGCACCATCATAACCCTGCCAGATGGTACAGTTCTCGCCGATTCATGGGGAAATTCGGATTGGGTGAAAAATCCTTCCAAGAATCCGAAAAACCAGCCATCCATTTCTACCCATCCCGAAACCATCCCGTCAAGTAGGAACTACGCCACCATAGGCCAGGGGCAATGGATCCAGGCCACTGCGCCTTTGAGATCCGGCGATCGCATCCTAGGGATGGTCAAACTCTCGAAGCCCATTGGCGAGATAAGGCAAATAAAGGTAAACATACAAAGCAAGGTAATGCTGGCCGCCCTCGTCTCCATTTTCCTGGCTGGCGGTATCGCTTATCTCATAGCATTGAACATGGCAAGACCTCTCAGGGAAATGACCAATATTGCCTCGAAAATATCAAATGGGGATCTTTCCCGAAGGGTCAGAATTACCTCGGGAGATGAGATGGGGCGCCTGGCAGATGCTCTGAACTACATGGCTGACAGACTGTCCGTCACGATCTATCAAACATCCGAAGAACGAAACAAAATGCGGGCCATACTAGCTAGCATGGTGGATGGGGTCGTGGCTGTGGACAGCAACAACAGGATAATCTTGATGAATCCGGCTGCAGAAGAAATGTTCGGAGTTTCAGAAGAAATGGCCCTTGGGAGGAAGTTCCTCGAAGCGATTCGCAACTATGGTCTTGTTGAAGCTATTTCCAACGCCACCAGGGGCGAGGTGCGCACGGCGGAATTCAAGGTATTTACCCCGGATGAAAGGACCCTGCGGGTCAGCGTTACTTGTATCGAGAAAGCAGGCGGTGGAGAGGCGGGTGTAGTGGCAGTAATACAGGACGTAACTGAACTCAGGCGACTCGAGCAGGTTAGAACCGAATTCGTAAGCAATGTCTCTCATGAACTCCGCACTCCCTTGACCTCGATCAAAGGCTTCATAGAAACGCTTCTAGATGGCGCGATGGAGGATCCAGATACAGCTAGAAGATTCCTTCAGATAATCCAGAAGGAGGCCAATCGCCTGGAAAGACTCATTTCCGACTTGCTCGACCTATCAAGAATAGAGTCCGGACATATCGAGTTGAAGAAAAGGCCAACCAATCTGGCGAGGTTGGCGGAGAGCGTTCATACCGTCCTGAAGCGGCAGTCAGACGCAAAAGGGCTCACAGTAGAAGTGACTATTCCCGAGGAATTTCCCGAAGTGATGGCGGATGCTGACCTTCTGCGACAAGTGTTCATGAACCTGATTGATAATTCCATAAAGTATACGCCTTCTGGTGGCAAGATCACCATCGGAGCCAGTATGGGAAATGAGGCAGTTGAGGTCTTTGTGGAAGATACGGGCATCGGCATCCCGAAAGCCCACCTCTCCCGCTTATTTGAACGTTTCTATAGAGTAGATAAAGCACGCTCGAGGGAAGTGGGCGGCACCGGCCTTGGGCTTGCCATAGTAAAGCACATAGTGGAACGCCACGGCGGCAAGGCTTGGATCGACAGCGAGGTGGGGAAAGGAACGCGCGTTACATTCACAATTCCCCATTCCTCAGCGCAGAGGGTTCTCTAACTATGGAGGCGGCGATGACCTCGCACCGGCGGCGCAAGCGTCTCCTTAACAATAAGTTAACATTTCAGAAACCGCAGATTAACTGCGCCCCCTTATACTTGTGGCTGAAATAGCAGGCGGCTGTGTGCATCCCAACACTCGATCAGCAGTGCCGTCCTGTCCTGGAGGCGAAACGATTGGAACTTGCGTATGATCAGCTTAGCGTGGGTGGTTTCCATCTTTCAACAACTTATACCGCCGCTAGGAGCGATGAGAAATCTGAATCCACCCTCGCATCTCCTAAGCCGAAAATAATCGCTCGTGACCTCAATGTCTATTACGGTGATGTAAAAGCCATTTCAGACGTGACCATAGAGATTCCCGAAAAGAGCGTGACGGCATTGATTGGTCCGTCGGGCTGCGGAAAATCTACATTTCTACGAACTCTGAATCGGATGAACGATCTCATAGACGGGGCGAGGATAGAAGGAACGGTTTTATTGGATGGCCAAGATATTTATTCTCCAAACATCGATGTGGTCGAAATGCGGAAAAGGGTGGGCATGGTCTTCCAAAAGCCCAACCCCTTCCCGATGACTATCTTTGATAATATCGCTTATGGTCCCCGGATTCACGGTTTGAAGAACCGGAAGAGACTCCAGGAATTGGTTGAACAAAGCCTCAGAGCTGCAGCCCTTTGGGACGAGGTAAAAGACCGTCTTCATGCCCCTGCCCTTGGCCTTTCAGGCGGGCAGCAGCAGCGCCTATGTATTGCGAGACTTCTTGCTGTTGAGCCCGAAGTCCTGCTTATGGACGAACCATGCTCCGCTCTCGATCCTATCTCAACCTCCAGAATAGAGGACCTGATACATGAGCTCAAATCTAGCTATACTATAATAATCGTGACCCATAACATGCAGCAAGCAGGCCGCGTGTCCGATGTCACAGGGTTTTTCTTAAATGGTGAGCTCATAGAGTTCGGCAAGACCCCCGAGCTATTTGAGAGACCTAGGGATCGACGGACCGAGGCATATATTACCGGGCGATTTGGTTGATGGCATGGGCTTCACGGGCCCTTCCGGCCCTCTCATACATCAGCAGCGCCACAAAAAGCATGGTCGATATGGCGGCTATGATGCCGGATCCCAAAAATGTGGCGCGAAGTCCCATTGCGTCAAAAAGACGGCCGGCAAAGATAGAGCCAAATATCCCGGCCAAACCCTCAGTAGCTGCGGCCAGCAGGCCCTGACCGCTAGTCCGCAGGTGCGCAGGCACGCGCCCTGTGATGATGGCTACGGCCCCGACAGTAAATGCTCCATAGGTCATGCTGTGGAGGAGTTGAAGGGCCAGGGCGCCGGTCAAACTCGAAACAGAGGCGAATAGGAACCACCTGATGGCTGTGCCGATCATCCCGGCCAGGAAGACACCTTCTGCGCCTATCCAGCTTATCAACCTGCCAGACGCAAAGAACAAGATTATCTCGCTGGTAACGGCCAACCCCCACGCGAGACCGATAAGAGATTCCGAGGCCCCGAGTCCATCGAGATGTATCGACAAAAACGTATAATAAGGGGCGGAACTCATCCGCGCCAGAAACGCGATGAAGAGAAAGGCTATCAGAGACTTATTCGAGCGGATCTCCGGCGGAAAGCTCAGCATATTTATCAGTGGCGTGCGGGTCGAGATTGCACGGGCCGAGGGCATCCGAACGGTCTCTGATCCTTTTGATCCAACCTTTGCTTCATCTGATTCTTTCTTCCCGGGAGCCATAGAGCCTGGGAGGAGAATCCAGGCAAGGATAGCGCTTCCTCCGCCAAACAACGCATAGAGCGGGAACATGACACCCAACCCAAACTTATCGATAACCCTACCCAACAGAACAACTCCTGCAGCAAATCCAACGGATCCCCAAACCCGTACGCCCCCATATGCCGCACCCTTCCCGCCGAGGAAATCAAGGACGATGGAATCAACAAGCGACCGGCAGGGAGCAAGAGCTATGGCGAAAATCAGCATGATAACGAAAATGTACCAGAAAGTTGGCAGTATCGTGAGGCCTAGGAAACATACCACACTACCCAACAAAAGAAGTCCCAGGATCCTGTTTTTCGCCAAAGCTCGATCGGCCAGTATCCCTACGATGGGCGCGAAAACCAGAATTGATAGCGGAGTCAAGGCCCCCAGGATTCCGATCTGCTCGCCCGAAAGCCCACCCCGCCTGAAATATAAATTAAGATACGGGCTATAGACACTGAAGCCCAGCAAATAAACAAAATAGAAAACTCTGAGCGACAGAAGTTGCTTTTGTCTTTTGTTCACTCCGATTGCGGCGTCCGCCCCTCCGGCCCGGCTACCGGGGGATTGCCGCAGCCTCCCTCCCATATTCCTTTGATCAAATGACCCGCGGCTAGAGTGGGACATAAGGAAATCCATCATAGGTTAAATTTCTCAGCAATCAGGATTGGGTTCGTGGCCGACAATAATCAAAGGTCGATCTTTCCAAGAATGACTCTATCACGCGCTCCTGTAGCTGATGGAACATTCGACGGAAGCCCGCAGAGCGTCTCATTTGCAAGTATTGCAAAGGCGATTGCTTCCTTCGCGTCACTCGATATTCCAAAATCCTCATGAGTCAAAACAGGAATCGGGGCCAGACGTTTCCTCAACATCGTCGTAAGGGAAGGGTTGTAACTCCCGCCTCCCCCAAGGATCACTTCATCCACCCGATAGCGGGGAAAGATGAATTTCTCATAATTGGAGACTATTGATTCCGCGGTGAAGGCTGTGACTGTCGCCACTAGGTCCTCATCAGAAAGCCCGATGACCTTCCCTTCATGGAAAACCTTTTGCGCGAAGTCGATTCCAAATTCCTCCCTCCCGGTAGTCTTCGGGGGGTGTCTTGAAATGAATGGATGCCGCATCAAACGTTCAAGAAGGGTGTCTGAAACTCTGCCAGCAGCGGCAAGCCGACCATCCACATCGAAATTCAACCGGCCTCCGGTGGCTATACTTACAATCCCGTCTATAAGCATATTCCCAGGCCCAGTATCAAATGCTATGATGTCTTCAAAGCGTACGCAGCCCCCGACCAGGGTAAGATTGGCTATCCCACCTATATTCTGGATCAGCCTTGTGCGGTTAGAGGAGGCCCCGAACAGCACATAATCTGCATACGCCACCAGGGGAGCCCCCTGCCCGCCGCAAGCCATGTCCCTCGCTCGAAAATCAGATACGGTGATGAGCCCTGTACGCTGCGCTATGACAGCTGATTCACCGATCTGAAGGGTCGAGCGGATCTTATACCCTCCATCATCTACTGGGTTCGGCATATGGTAAATAGTCTGGCCATGAGAGCCGACAGCATCCACATCTTCTGGCGTTAACCCGGCCTTCTCGATAATGCGAAGGGCGGCTTCGGCGAACAATTCCCCGAGATAGAAATTCATGTGGCAGATTTTGTCTACGGTAGATGTCCGTGGATGGAAGAGCTCAAAGATCTTCTCTCGGACAACGGGGTCATATTTATAATTCTCAAAGGCCAGACATTGGATCCTCGTCTTCTCGCCACTGCCCTCGACCTCCACCAATGCTGCGTCGATCCCGTCACATGAGGTCCCGGACATAAGGCCCACTATCCGTCGTCGTTTTTTGTTCTGGATATCATTCAAGGTTTTGGCCTTCATGGCTCGATCGCCGCCACTACCGCGTTTACAAATCGCGGCCGCAATTCCATCAGTCTCTCATTTGTCCTTGATGGATGCACTCTATTCGTCAGGAGAATGACGATAAGGTCAAGTACCGGATCTATCCAGAGGCCGGTCCCTGTAAATCCCGTGTGACCATAGGCCTGAGCTGACATCAGATTGCCGAAAGAAGATGAGGCCCCCGGTGTCTTGAGCTGCCAGCCGATCCCCCGATTCTCGCCCAGGCCTATAGTGTGATTGTGTGTGGCAAGGGATATTGTGGAAGGGGAAAAAATCATCTTTCCATCCATGGCCCCGGAATTCCGATACATCAAGGCGAAACGCCCGATGTCCGCAGCGGTGCTGAATAATCCCGCATTTCCGCTGATGCCACCCATGGCAAGCGCGTTCTCATCGTGGACAGCGCCACAAGCGATGCCATTCGAGCTGTGGCGATCGAGGAATTTGCCACTGCGCTTCATCCATTCCAGGATTCCCGCACCATTGCTGCCCCCACCACGCTTTTCCGTCGGGGCAATCCGGCTTCTATCATGGCACTCCTCCACTGTGAAAAATCCCGTCTCCGTCATGCCTAGCGGCTCGAATACTTCCTGGCGGACGAAGGTCCCAAGATCGCTCCCGGTCACCTTCTCAATTATGAGACCCAAAATGATAAATCCCATACAGCTGTATAAGACCCTCTCGCCGGGACGATGAATAAGGTGCAGTGAGAAAAGAGATCTCACCGCATCTTCTCTCGTGCTACCATGTAAGTAGATAGCCACAGAAGCCGGCAGCCCTGAAGTGTGGGTCAAAAGGTGGAAAAGGGTAATGCAATCTTTCATGGGGGCATCGAATTCCGGAAGATATTTGGAAACGGGATCCTCCAATAGCACCTCACCCATCTCCAAAAGCCGCAAGAAGGCGGAAGTCGTGGCAACGGGCTTGGTAATGGAAGCCATGTCGAAGATGGTGTCAACGGTCATGGGCACTTTTTCAGGCTCGAGAGATCTATACCCGCATGCCTCATAAGCGACGGGCAGGCCCCGGCGGATTATAAGCGTAACTGCCCCAGGATATGCAAATTTCTCCGTTCTGTCGGCAGCATTCCTCCTGATGAGTTCCAGGGCTCTCTCCAAACGATCAGCGTCCATGCCCGCCTCTTGAGGATCGAAAATTCTCATATCCAACCGACGCGGTATCCCCCCGAATTCCTTATGGCAGGCGCCGGTCTGTTTTTCAGCCCATCGCAACCGGGCGCCCACCATCAGCGAAGGGCAGAAATGCGTCTGTCCCCCCTTTTCGCCAGGTTCGAGATCCTCCTTGTGCGAGCCATCACCAGCGGCGCAAGGTGCCTCGAGCCGCGTTGAGATTTAAGACATCGTATCTATTCTATGAGTCAGATTCAGTCTGCTTAAGGTATTCCTCACGCGAAACGAGCTCACCATTGGTGATATTGGCCCCAACTACACGATATGCACAATCGAATTCAACAAAGAGATCCATCCTATTGAAACATTTTGTGCTCTTGCCCATGACTTCCTTATGGACAAAGAACACCGCGCCCGGGGCTGAACATACATTGTCGCAATCCCTCTGAATCTCATCTGTCTTACGCAGCCTCAACGGCACTATCTCCCCACACTTCTTACATTTGACATAGATCCAGACCGCATTGCGATCATTCGCTACAGCCAGACCCTTTCCTGATTCCGCAGGCTTACTCGATGCGGAACTGAATAGCTTTGCAAAGATTCCCACAGTCCTCACCAACCTCCAAAAATCGGTGATTTTACATCAAACCTCAGCCGCCTCGTCTTCCGGCGGTATATCCAGTCCGCCATGCATGGGATCCGACTCCGTCCCGGCCAGGTCCTGGCAGCAGCAGAGGCATGAATTCTTATACCCGGGGTGATAGTTACATTGAAATTTCATGTTCTACATGATATATTCCAGATATCGGCGCGGATTCCTTGTTGAAACGTGTTACAATAACTGATAAAAAGACCATTATGGGCCAACCCGCCCGGGGATATGGCTCTAGGAATTGGGGTGGTGCCGAATTGAGGGAAGAAACGAAATTCGTAGAACATCTTACGCCAAGGTCAGAGGATTTTGCCAGATGGTATACAGACATCGTGCTGAAGGCGGAACTCGCCGATTATGCGCCTGTTAAGGGCTGCATGGTTCTCAGGCCCTATGGATATGCCATATGGGAGAATATCCAGCGTTCTCTAGACGCCCGTTTCAAGGCCACCGGCCACCAGAACGCGTATTTCCCGCTTCTCATTCCCGAAAGCTTGCTGCGCAAAGAAAGCGAGCATGTGGAAGGGTTCGCTCCCGAGGTCGCGTGGGTGACCAGGGGCGGTCAGGAGGAACTAACAGAAAAGCTCGTGGTGCGTCCTACATCAGAAACCATAATCTGCAGCATGTATTCAAAATGGATCAAGTCATACAGAGACCTGCCTGTATTGATCAACCAGTGGTGTAATGTGGTCAGATGGGAGAAGACTACGAGGCCATTCTTGAGGACCTCCGAATTCCTGTGGCAAGAGGGGCATACTGCCCATCGCACCAGTCAGGAGGCTGAGGAGGAAGCCCTCAGGATGCTCGGAGTATATACTGATTTTGTGACCCATGACCTAGCCATCCCCGTGATTTCCGGCCGCAAGTCCGAGAGTGAGAAATTCGCAGGCGCGGTAAGCACATACACCATTGAGGCATTGATGGCCGATGGCCGGGCACTTCAGGCGGGCACTTCCCACAATCTGGGGCAAAACTTCGCGAAAGTCTTTGACATTACTTTTCTAGATGAAGACAATCAGCTCAAGCACGTATGGCAGACTTCCTGGGGCGTCAGCACGCGACTCATCGGCGCGCTGATAATGGTCCATGGGGACGACCGCGGTCTCGCCCTTCCTCCCGATATCGCCCCCATCCAGACCGTCATCGTCCCTATAATGCCGCCAAAGGACAGAAATGCTGTTCTGGCTCGGGCACATGAGCTTGCATCGCAGTTATCCAAGCAATTCCGGGTGCGTGTCGACGATAGAGAGGAATTTTCACCCGGATGGAAATTCAATGAATGGGAGCTCCGCGGTGTTCCCCTGCGAATAGAGCTTGGCCCTAGGGACCTCAAGGTTGGCCAGGTCGTTCTTGTCATGCGGCATTCCGGGGAGAAAAGATCCACCCCTCAGGAGGGACTGGTGGATGCGGTAGGTAAGGCCCTCGACGAGATCCGCGGGGGGTTGTATGAAAGGGCCAGGAGATTCCGGGATGAAAACACACATGAGGTGCAGACCTATGATGAATTCAAGACTCTCCTCGATACCAGGCCCGGTTTCATAAAAGCCGGCTGGTGCGGGAGCCATGAATGTGAGGCCGCCATAAAAGCCGAGACCGGCGCCACCATAAGATGCATCCCGCTGAACAACCAGGCGGGCGAGGCTACCTGTATCAGGTGTAATAAAACAAAAGGCCCGGTAGTCTATTTTGCTAGGGCATATTGATTGCGAATAGCAGAGGGACCTGGCTGAGCGCCATCGCCTTATAAGATGGACTGAATAAAGCTTCTAGCCTCAGGAGTCCGGGGATTTTTGAACATTTCCTGCGGGGTCGCTTCTTCCAAGATACGCCCCTCATGCACGAAAAGCGCCCGATCCCCGACTCTCTGGGCAAAGCCCATTTCATGTGTCACGACAACCATGGTCATGCCTCTCTCAGCGAGCGCCTCCATAGCCCGGAGAACCTCGCCAATGAGTTCGGGATCCAATGCTGAGGTTGGTTCATCAAAAAGCATCAGTTTGGGGTCCATGGCAAGCGCACGGGCGATTGCCACCCTCTGCTGCTGCCCGCCGGATAATTGATCCGGATATGCATGGGCTCGGGCACCAAGGCCTACCTGATCCAGAGCCGCTTTTCCAATGTGCTCGGCCTCACCCGGATTCATATGCTTTACAACCCTAAGGGCCAGAGTGACATTGTCAAGGGCTGTCAGGTGCGGGAATAGATTAAAATGCTGGAAGACGAAACCCATATTTTCCCGAAGCCTTTGAAGATTGGTCCTTACCGGGTCTATCTTCTTACCTTCAAACCAGATTTCGCCACTGTCTATTGTCTCGAGGTAGTTCAGACATCTGAGTAATGTGCTCTTCCCCGATCCGCTCCTTCCCAGGATGACCACAACTTCTCCACTATAGACAGTAAAGCTTATATCTTTTAAAATATGCAGCGTCCCCAAACGCTTGTTGATATTTACCGCTCGCAAGATCTCAGGTCGGGATATCTCCCGCGCTGCGGCCGCTCCGGGCCCTCTATTCATTGGAAGCAACCCTTTCTCTTTCATAAATATCTGCATGCTCAAGGACAAGATCTACAAGCTCTCCAATTTCCGGTAGAATCATTGTCGCTCCTCGTAATTTATCACTATATGTTGAATCTCTTTCACCATTTAAAAGAATGAAGACTTCAAGTCCGGCATCCCTGCCAGCCAAGATATCCACCACTGAATCGCCCACATATATTGTATCCTCAGGCGTACCTCCAAGATCGCTGAGAGCCTGGAGGATCATCGCGGGGTCGGGCTTAGGCGCAGGAACGCAATCAGCACCCACTATCACCGAAAAATGATATCGGATGTCAAGCGCATCGAGGAGATTGATCGAGGAATACCTGGGCTTGTTGGAGGCGATGGCACATTTCAGGCCGGCCTCCCTAAGTCGCCTGAGCGCCTCTGGTACTCCGGGAAAGACCGCGGTATTCTTGCATTGTACATTATTATAATAATCGCGATAGGCAATTACCACTCGCTCCATGTCCTCTTCTCGCACGCGACCATCAAGGAAGCGGTGCAAAGGATACCCCAGCAGGTGTCTTACATCATTTTCGGAAAATGGCTCATATCCAGCGCTGAGCAATGCATAATTGAGAGCTCTCAGGATCCCAGGATTCGAATCCACAAGAGTCCCATCAAGATCAAAGATGATATTCTTCAATCGTGCAAGTCGACTATACCTAAATAGTCCTACAGAATCTCTCGCCATCGCCGGTTGCTCCTCATCCTTCATCGGACGCATTTCCCTCTGGCTGGCCATTCTCAACGAACCCCATGGGAAGCGGTTGCCCCGAATCTCTGGCCCTGTTTCGCGCGCCCCTAGTCTGCCCCAGTAAGGGTTTTACCAGATTTACCACATCCCTGTGGATATCCTTTAATGGACGGTTTCCATCTATAATCTCTATGTTATGACCCTCTCGCTGCAAGATCTTTATGATTCTTAGGTAATTCTGATCAACCTGTTCGAGTTTTGACGTCTCCTCATAAAGCTCCACATGCCACCTATCCTGAAGCCTCCGTTTTTCAGCCACCAGGGGAGGCACCCTGAGCATGATAGTCAAGTCTGGCATGATGCATCTTGAATTTATGGCCTTTATCCACTCATAGTCCACTGATAATGACTGGTAGGCAAATGATGACAGATAGTACCTGTCGCAGATGACGGTCACGCCATTTTCCAATTTGGGTAGGATATCAACCTCCAGATGATCTATCCTATCAGCGGCGAATAAAAGCGCGAGGCAGGCAGGATCAAGGCTCTGGAGCTTACCATCCTTAGTTGGAACACCAACTCTTTTGGCGAGAACCGTTCTGATGAGCCCCCCTACCGGCCCATCTGTAGGTTCCTTGGTCAAGTGAACCGGCAGGCCGAGTTTCTTGATATATTCTTTTAACCTATATGTCTGAGTCGTGACCCCAGACCCATCAATGCCCTCAAAGACAATAAATCTACCCCGGATCACCAAGGTCGCCCCCTCACTGAAAATCCTGTTGGGATTGCGACTAACTAGTCAGTTAATGCCAAAATGGCCAGGCTGTCACACTCCCTATTATACCGCAAGGGCCCCTTGGATCAACCCCGGACCTCGCCTCAGGCCATCTCTGGCGGTTAGAATTATCCTTACTCTATGCTTCGAGGGTATTCGGATTCAGAAACACCTTTGCCGGGACCATTTTTCCGATCAGAAGCGACCTTGAGCCTGGTCATCGCCCTTTGTAGGCGGGCACGGGCGCGGATCAGGGAAACATGTTCCGTGCTCTTTGCCAAGATCTCTTCAGCACGGCGCTTTGACTCCAATGCTCTTTCCACATCAATCTCATATGGCATCTCCGCGGCCTCGGCCAAGACGACCACCTTCGTCGGTGTTATCTCGAGAAAACCCTCACGCACCGCCATGCGGATCTCCTCATCCCCATCATAGATAGTCAAAACACCAGTCTCAAGGTTGGTGATAAGGGGCATGTGCCCCGGAAGAATACCAATATATCCATCCCATGAAGGCGCTATAATGCTGTCAACCCGGCGAGAAAACTCTATCCTATCGGGAGTGACCACATCGAGTTGTATCTTCCTTTTTCCTTCGCCACCCAAAGCGTCCACCTCCAGGGAGGGTCAATTCCCCAGTTGTTTCGCCTTAGCCACCGCCTCATCTATGGTTCCGACCATATAAAACGCCTGTTCAGGCAGCTTATCATGGCGTCCCTCGATGATCTCCCTAAATCCGCGAATTGTCTCGGCAAGGGGTACCGTCCGGCCAGGAATGCCGGTAAATTGCTCAGAGACAAAAAAGGGCTGCGACAGAAATCTCTGTATACGCCTTGCCCGCGCCACAACAAGTTTATCCTCGCTCGACAGTTCCTCCATCCCCAAGATGGCAATTATATCCTGAAGTTCCTTATACCTCTGCAGAATGGACTGAACCGCCCGGGCCACCTCATAGTGTTCCTCCCCCACGATGGACGGTTCCAAAAAGCGCGAGGTGGAAGTCAGAGGATCCACCGCCGGATAGATGCCAAGTTCTACTATACTCCTATCCAGATTCGTGGTTGCATCCAGATGTGAGAAGGTCGTTGCAGGCGCTGGATCTGTATAATCATCCGCAGGCACGTAAATCGCCTGTATGGATGTTATAGAGCCTGTCCTGGTAGACGTGATGCGCTCCTGGAGTTCCCCGAGATCAGTGGCCAGGGTAGGCTGATAGCCGACAGCGGACGGCATCCGCCCCAGAAGCGCCGACACTTCGGCGCCAGCCTGTATGAATCTGAAAATGTTGTCTATAAATAACAGCACATCTTGGTGTTCCTCATCTCTAAAATATTCAGCCATTGTGAGGGCGGCAAGGGCAACTCGCAGTCTCGCGCCCGGTGGCTCGTTCATCTGGCCGAATATCAAGACAGTCTTATCCATTACGCCAGACTGCACCATTGAGTGCCATAGCTCGTTCCCTTCTCTAGTCCTTTCGCCAACTCCCGCGAAGACCGATACTCCACCATGCACCGTGGCGATATGCCTAATCAGTTCCATGATGAGGACTGTCTTCCCCACCCCAGCCCCACCGAACAGGCCGATCTTGCCGCCCCGCGGATATGGGGCAAGAAGATCTATCACTTTTATCCCAGTCTCTAGGATTTTTAGGTCAGTTGCCTGCTCCTCGAGGTCAGGCGGAACCCGATGGATAGATTCATACTTCTCGGCTTCGACTGGTCCCAATCCATCGATGGGTCTCCCAAGAACATCAAAGATGCGCCCAAGTATGACTTTACCTACGGGAGCCTTTATTGGTTCCCAGGTGGCTCGAACAGGTAGTCCACGCTTCAAACCCTCAGTGGCTGATAATGCTATACATCGCGCTCGGCCACGTCCAATATGGCTTTCAATCTCTCCGACCAGGAGTACTTCCCTCTGACCACCTGGCATGGTTCCCTGTGGACGAAGAATTTCTACAGCAGTTCTGACGGGAGGCAGTTCGCCCTCTGGGAACTCCACATCTATTACGGGACCGACTATTCGAACTACCCTGCCTCGCGCGGTCTCATCATGGTTGTTAAAATGAATCGAATCTATAGCTCGTTCTAAAATAGCCATATTACTCCGCCCCAGTGCAGCGGCGGTATCCATCTCCTTCCTCGCCGGCTGCTCCTCTGCTAACGGACAGCCTCAGCCCCGGCGATTATCTCCGATATTTCCCGGGTAATAACCATCTGACGCTGCCGATTATAGGCCGTTGAGAGCTTCTCTATCATCTCGGTCGCATTATCGGTCGCCGTAGTCATGGCTGTCATGCGAGCCCCCCGCTCGCTGGCCTCAGCCTCAAGTAGTGCCCTGTAAACGGCAGCCTGCATGTACCTGGTAACGAGACGATCAATGACATCTAAGGCTGACGGCTGGATATCGCGATTCCATATCCTGATGCGAACGCCCCCGGCTTCAGGAGAGGATGCCTGTAATTCTGCCGAGGGTTTTGCCGGGATCAACTGGAACGTCCTTGGAACCTGCTCCATAGCAGAGTGGAACCTAGAATATATAAGATACACTCGATCGAATATCCCAGCCGTATAAAAATCTCCGATTCTATCAGCTATATTCTCCGCCCAGGCAAAAGTCGGACGGCTAGATAACCTTTCATAAGAGGCCTTAACGGTAAATCCGTGGGCTCTGAAGAAATCACGCGCCACCCGGCCAACGGCGATGATAAACACCTTTTCCGGACCGCCAAATTTGGCGGCCTCCCGCATGGCCAGCTCCAGGATATCTTGATTATACCTCCCACATAACCGGCGATCAGACGTGATGACCACCAGCCCCACGTGCTGTACCGGCCTCTCCTGCAGAAATGGATGGGGAGGGCTAGACATCATTGAGCAAATATCCACCAATACTTCGCTGGTTTTCCGGGCATATGGCCGGGCAGCCTGTACACGTTCCTGGGCGCTTCTGAGTTTTGCTGCCGCAACCAGCTTCATGGCCCGGGTAACATGTCGGACTTCCCGCACTATTCGAATACGCTTTTTGATTTGCCTGAGATTGTCCATGGATCAACTAGCCTTCTTCCGCCTCTCCCTCGCAAAACGCTCTCTTACTTTAGCCCCAAGATCCTTAATGAGTTGGGTTTCCTCGGGTGTGAGTCTATTCCCCTGTTTGATCTTCCTGATTAGCCCCGGGTAATCTTGGGATACCCCTCGTATCACCTCAAAACCAAATTCGTGGACGTCCTCGATAGCAAGTTGCTCTATCCCGGGAGAGGCCATAGCCCACAGAAAAATCACCTGGTCCTCCATAGCCATGGGATGGTATTGCTTCTGTTTGAGCGCCTCCATGAGTCTCTCACCGCGAGCCAGTTGGAGTTTTGTGGCCCTATCTAGGTCGGCTCCAAACTGGGCGAATGCAGCGTGCTCCCGATATTGGGCAAGCTCGAGTCTAAGCGGCCCTGCGACCTGCTTCATTGCCGGGAGCTGGGCATCGCCACCAACCCTGGACACAGAGAGGGCCACGTTCACTGCAGGCCTCACGCCGGCGAAAAAGAGATCTGCCTCGGTGAAGATCTGGCCGTCGGTTATAGAAATCACATTGGTTGGGATGTATGCTGAAATATCCCCTGCAAGGGTCTCCACAATCGGGAGCGCCGTCATCGAACCGCCACCCAGGTCGGATGTAAGCTTTCCCGCCCGCTCAAGGAGACGTCCGTGAACATAGAATATGTCGCCAGGATAAGCCTCCCTTCCTGGAGGCCGCCTGAGAAGCAATGAAAGCTCTCTATGCGCTACGGCATGTTTCGAAAGATCATCATAGACGATGAGCACATCCTTGCCCGAATACATGAACTCCTCCGCCATCGCGCATCCCGCATATGGCGCAATATATCTCAAGGGTGTAGGATCGCTGGAGGAGGCGACCACTACCAGGGTATAATCCATGGCGCCCTTATCTTGCAGAGTCTTGATCAATTGGGCGATGGTCGATGCCTTCTGCCCAATGGCTACATAAACGCAGATGACTCCCTTATCCCGCTGGTTTATAATGGCATCAATGGCGATGGCTGTCTTCCCGGTCTGCCGGTCACCTATGATCAATTCCCGCTGACCCCGGCCAATAGGGATAAGGGCATCGATGACCCTTAGGCCCGTCTCCAGGGGGACCCTGACCGGCTCCCTTTCGATAACACCCGGAGCATGCGATTCCACAGGCCGTCTGCGGGCGGTCTTTATGGCCCCCTTTCCGTCGAGTGGTTCACCAAGGGGGTTTACTACCCTCCCTATGAGCTCAGGCCCGACCGGGACATCAATTACTCTACCGGTGCATCTCACCATATCTCCTTCGCCCACTTCATCCCATGGGCCGAGAAGTATGCACCCAGCTTCCCTCTCGTCGAGATCGAGCACTTCAGCAGGGATACCCTGCCCGATGAATACTTTTTCACCTATGAGAGCGTCGCTAAGCCCGCTGACCCTGGCTACCCCATCACCTACCGAGGAGACGAGGCCCACTTCCTCCCGAATGGGCGCTAGATCCAGCGAGGATAAGACCGCCTTGAGTCGATTCACAATTACACTGGCATCTGCATTCTCTTGCCATTCCGGGATTTCAGCGGCCCTGAGGGAACTATCAATATATTCGAGACGGCCCCGCGTGCTGGCATCGATCAATTGGTCACCCACCAGGATACATATACCGCCAAGAATGTGAGGATCGACCTCAATGGAAATGTCGATCTCCTCACCAAATTCCCGCCTGAGGGTCTTTTTGATATACTCCTCGAGGGCTGCAGAGATCTTTGTGCAAACCTTGACTTTGACCGGCCTTGCCATCCTAGGGGCGCCCAAATTGTTCATCATCGGGTAACACCACCAGCATCAACTATCTTGTCCAGGGCACGCCTGATCTGTTCTTCATAATCCTGGCCCGGTCTATCCTCGAGCACCTTTAGGCAGGCAGCCGTAGCAAGGTCAGCAATATCTTCCTTTAGCTTCATCCAAGCATCGCGTCGCAACCTGACGGCCTCATCCTGAGCGGCGCTCAGGATTCGACGAGCCTCTTCTTCGGCACCCTTTACGATGTCCTCGCGGGCCTTTTCACCTTGAAGGACAGCATCCTCCAGGCGGTCATGTATCTCCTTTTGGAGTTGGTCGAGTTTCTGCTGATATTCCTCCAGGAGCTTCTGTGCAGTGGAGCGGTCCTGCTCCGCCTTTGCCATATCATCCTGGATGCGTTGGGCGCGTTCAGCCATAAACCTTGTGATCGGCTTATAAAGAATGGCCGTTAGAATCGCAGTCAGGAGCAGAAAATTAAATATTGTCGCTATAACTGTAAGGTTTAAATTGACCACGACATTCACTTCCCACCACGGTCAAGTCATCTGCGCATCGAATTGTTATTACCCTAACAACGGATTTGCATAGAGCAATATCAATGCGACCACAAGCGCGATAATAGGCGTGGCCTCCACAAGGCCTATTCCGATCAGCATAGTTGAGAATATGCTCGACTTGGCTTCTGGCTGCCGGGCAATGCCTTCCACGGCCTTGCCCGCCACCTGCGCGTCTCCGAATCCGGCTGCTATGGCAGCAACCGAGACTATCAGGCAGGCCGCTAGGATAGAGGCCAACTTTAGTATCACTGCACTTGTCATCATGTGATTTCCCCTCCGATCTCTCCGGATCGCCGTCACCAGCACGAGGATGGCAAGATGCGACCCCTGACGCCATCCCAAGCCATACAACCATGGGATATGGCGCCCCAAAACATAAGAGCCCTCACGCATAACTTATTAAAGCGAAGCCCAGGAGCATAAAGGGCTATATGTGCGTATACGCCTAACGCATATACACGCCAAAGATTATGACTCTTATCAGGGAAAATTGCAACCCCTCAGAATGGCAACACCTGGAATCCTGCAAGCTTCTAGTCCGATTCCTCTAGAGAAACGGCAATATATGCTGTCGCCAGCATAAAGAATAGGTATGCTTGCAAAATGCTGACGAAGACATGGAATGCCTGACCTAGCATAGGCACAAAAAACATGACTAACCTGCCGAGAATGACGATGAGCACATCTCCAGCAAAGATATTTCCGAAGAGTCGAAAGGCTAGTGTAAGTGTACGTGTAAACATTTCTAATATATTCAATGGCAGGAAAAGAGGATTCGGCTTTATGAAGCTCAAAAGATACTTTTTAAGACCTTTGGTCTTGGTTCCAGCGTAGACGGTCAACCCCAGCACAGCAACAGCAAGCCCAATGGTGACATTGATATCTGATGTGGGGGATGAGAGCCCCGGGACCAGCCCAATAAGGTTTGCAAACAAAATAAACAGGAATAGGGTTGCCAATACCGGAAAACAAACGGCCGCAGCCGCGCCCATATTGTCCCTTATGAGAGCCTGAAGGCTTTCGACCGCCCATTCCAAGAGGTTCTGAAAGCCTGACGGTATAAGGCGCATTTTCCTGGTAGCAAGCCAGGCCATGATTATGAGTATAGCCATCACGACCCAGGTCATGATCACTGTGTCAAAATGAAGCCCCATGCGGCCAATGTATACCATCCAATGACCACGGATTGGAGACTCCTTCATGATACCGCCACCTTTGCCATAGCTCGAGGCATCAATATATCAAACCGTATTTCTCTACGAGTATATGGAGATCCAGAATATTGCATCTGCGCTCTGCATGGAAACTCCATCAATCTAAGAAATACCCACGATACCTGGAATATCCGATCTCCTACAAAGATACTACGGAGTCAGCCTTGCGTCAACACCCCTGATCATTGAGTGTTATCGGACCGCGGTAATATCGTCCTGCCGACTGGGGATATTCCGTCATGGGATTGCCCGGAACAACCAGCCATCTCCTATGATACGGTATGCACTCTGTGCCCGTGCGCCATATGTTGGGACCTATTATGACTGAGAATCGCATTCACTACAAGCCAGGTACGGGCAATGGCAAAAGTAAATGCGAAAAGGGTAAAAACCTTCGGACCTAAGAGATTTGCGCCAATAGCCAGGAAGATGAACAGTGCCGATAGTCTGGCGGCCGAAGACCAACGCATGAACCTAACGGATTGTGCTGGTCGCAGAGCAATCGCCCTATTTGCTGAGAAAAGCAGAGCCCGGTAGTCTGCTATCGCCAGGGCAATGCCGATAATGAATGCAAGCATAAACTGCAAATCAAATTCCTCCCCCAGATTGAGACCCCAGCCTATAGAATCGCCTAATGCATGCTCATTGCTGACCACCTTCCCGGTTACGATCCCGGGCAATTTCAGAATGGCGGGATGTCCGTCTTGCCCTTTTTCTACGGTCATCTTTGATGAAATCCCTCATGGCTAACCGCCATACGCCCCAGAAGCCCGAAGCTGCACCCATAAGAAATCCCAAAACGGCAAGGATTGGCCTGGTGCCGAATTTGGCATCGAGGAGCTGGCCGCCAATAAAACCCAGGATCATGGAACCGGCAAGGTTAAATCCTATAGTCCCATAAAATTTAAGGGCTCGGATTAGATCAGGATCAAATCTTAAATCTCCCAATCCGCACCTCGCTAAAGGTTCCGGCACCGTATGAGCTGCTAGCACCTAGCATCGCATTATCAACTACAGGTACTCCGGGGCCGGACCGGAATTGTGACGCAGAAGCCAGTCCGCCTCTTACCCGCACCTAAATGGAAATGGGATCCGGCGATCTTCATCCTGTGTCCAGTAAATCAAGTGTACTACACGTGGTCTCGAGCTGTCAAGGATCTCCAATTCCCTCATTCCACTTGCATCACTGATTCTCACCTAATATCATGGGGCCACGCAGCGCAATCAGAACTGACATCCTATAGAGGTTTATTGACCCTAATGATCATCGGGCGTGGCTTATACCTGTCACGTGAAATGAATTCTCTCTTAACTTCATTCCCCTCTTCGGTAATCCGCCACACGGAAACCACATACCCATTCCCCCCTTGATCCTCCACTACCCTTGAGCCCTCAGGCAGGCTATCATCGTTTTTTTCAATTACATCGGGAGGAATCTCAGTTTCGATCACCGTCTCGATGCGAGTCTGCTTCTTGTCTTTTCGGTGACCAAATATCTTCACTATTACTTTAGCTCCCTCGAGACGCGTCACCACCATGATATGATGGCTCAGATTATTCCGAAACCGTAAATCCAGGTAATCGTAGGCCACCGTGGCATCCCGTCCGGGCGGCACATAGGCGGGGACTATTGAATGATGAGACCGGGCCGAAATCTCTAACCCGGCCAGCAGCGCGGCATTATATAGGGTCGATGAAACCTGGCATACGCCGCCGCCGAGGTCTGGAACCAGTTCCACACCGAGGACGACCGGGGCCTCCTTATACCCGGCATCCCGGCTTCTAGGGCCGACTAGCGCATTGAAGGAGAACTCCTCCCCGGGGGCCAGCACCGTACCATCGATGGCGCGCAATGCCAATTGCACATTATGCGATCTTTCACTGGCCAAATCATTGAGATGAGTAATGTATGAACTCAGAAGGACCTCTATTCCCAAGGACTGAACTTCCTGAGTGCTTATCTCAGGTTCTATAGGGATTATCGGAAGTTCAAAGGAACGTCCCTGAACGGATCGGATGGCATTCACAAGCATCGATTTCGCCCTGTCATGATCTACATAGCGCCCGGGCTCTGCCCCTATTACATGGACATGGTCCTCATTATCGATAAAGATATAGGAATTCCTGGCCCTGCGGTTTATGCCTTGTGCGATGGCGGAGAGATAGCGGTGAATCGCCTCAGTATTACCAGTAATGATGGGTGTGATTTTGATGGGCGAATCTGAGTCTTCCGAATGCGGCCATATGCTATGATACCACCTCTTCTGTCGTCGGACGGAGAGCACCTCCTTCAATGTGGCTTCGACATCGAAATCGATCCCGGCAGCCTTAGGGTCAAAACGCCATTCCTGGCCTCCATACCTTAGCACGACTGGCTCGGACTCTATTATAGCAGCAAGTTTCAGAAGCCTCTCCCTTGCATCGTCGGCAGAGAGGCCACCTAGTTCACATCCAAGTATGCGGGCCCCGGGTGGCAAGGAGGAGCGGGAATAAGTTGATGAAACCACTTTAGAGGTGATACCGGGGTAAATGTCTTCCCAAAGGCAATACTTCAGGAAAACTCCCGTGCAAGCAAGTAGGCCCAAAAGCAGTAAGCCATTTGGCACAAATGGCCGTTTTGCGATTCGCCGAAGCGTCAAATTGATACCTCCTGCATGTCGCAGAGCACGATGTATCTCTCTTATTCCTTTTGAACATCTAGGCTATGATTCCTGCTTCCCCCATTTGAATTCGCCCTATATTCCATTTTCGTAGCCCACCTACCTACCTATTTCCTGCGGATTCTGAAGACCCAGAATGGGGATGTTGTGATAATAATATGTCGCGCTATTATTGCGCAGATCAGTGGAACCCCAGCCGAACCAATAAATGGATAAATATGTTCCAATAATGTCGTAAAGCCAAGTCTAGAAATAGGTATAGCGAGGAGAGTCACCTCCACAGCAAGTAGATTTGCAGGGCTTCCAAGATATCTACTTAGCTGTTTGCCAAGTGTATAGGCGGCGGCTGTCCCACTACTGATGAGCGCAAGGAACAATATACCCTGATAGGTCTTTCCATAGATTTTGCCAACTCTTCCTGCCAAGGCGAGCATCGGCATTTCGGACTCTAGTCCACAGCGTGCATCACTCAAGACGGCATGATTAACCATGCCAATGAGCAATCCAATTCCAAGCCCTCCTAAAATCCCCGCTCTATATGCGGATCGGGAATCGCGAATATCATCGCTGAGGGATGCAAATGTGCCTATCGACAAAACCAGATTATACGAGGTGTATATGATAGCCGATGTGATCCAACCTATCGAGCTAACGGATGGGGCGGAAGTCGCCGCTATTCCGGCTCTGGTAGCAGATAGCACACGTATCGAAATCACTATGATGGCTATCAGCATCACTGGGACCATTATCAGGTTGCTCAGTAGAAGCCCTTTGGCGCCTAATAAGACGATGAAACAAATGATCCCCGCGGTAGTCATAATTCCTATATCCTGAGCCGCGGCATTTTCGATGGAGGCCACCGCCCCGCCGCCCGCGATCATGATTGTAAGACCCCCATAGACGAATATCAACATAGCCACATTCCAAACGGTAGCGTGCCGCTTCCCCAGGACAGCCACTAGGAAATCATACAGGTTGCGTGGCCTAGAAAATGCTGATAAATCTAGGATAATGGCGCCAGCCACCATAAACAGGACCGTCGATAGGAGCGAGGCGAGTATGGATCGGGGGCCAAGCGAGCTGAAGAATATAAAGATTTCTTTACCTGAGGCAAACCCCGCCCCCACTACCGCCCCTATGAAGGTCGATGCAAGGGATAGTTCCTGTATAGACGGCAACCCCGCGATGCCCCTGACCCTATGGCAGTTCAACGGCCACATTTTTGGCCGCTTCATAGATGATCTTCGTCCCTCTCCATTCATGTCTCCATCTCTGCACCGGCAGACAATGCCCTGCTGGAACAACTCCATTTAATATAAACCTGACCATATATGAGGATCCCTTACGATTAGTCCCACTACCTGAGCGGCGCGGACAAATTCTGGACGTGATCCACATTGCGACCTTTTACTGCCATAGCTACATAATTTAGAAGGCGGGCAATCCGCCTATGCATTGCCTCTCGTCATCCCTTCATGCCGATGACTGCCATCGCAATCAGAGAATGAAAATGTCCATAGTTTGTTCAAGATGGCCCCCCATGATAACATGACAGCCACCGACGGCAAATAGAAATAACCATTGGCTTCTGTCGAAACAAACCCCCATGCCACCACGATGGCATCGTCAGAATGACGAAAACTGCGGCGTGCATTTTTGGGGCAGCCCGCCATGGCGGCTAACTGTCGCGCCATCAAGGGATGAAAATAGCGCTTTGTTGCGCCCAGGGATATTTCCATGCAAACATCTCGGTTTATTTCCCGGGAAATAAAATGAATCCTATCACATACTTTTATCTGATTTGGACTTTATTTGGACCTCTCCATGACTAATATCGCGGAAATAGGAAACCCGGACCTTGCTGTTTCATTGATTCCTCCCTCATAGAGGAGGGCTCCCTCGCGAGAGGTTCGCACCGTCCCTCCTCGGGCCGCACTTCTCACATAGCTTGAGTATCGGATAAGGGAATCGACCCCCGCAGAGGTTTAACAGTGTCTGCATAAGATATCTATGTTCGACGTGCGACGTGTATTCGCCTCCTTCCTCGGGGCCGTTATCGGGCGTGTTCCGACTGTGGGCGCTAAAATCCATTGTGTTCTCCAGGCTGGTTGATTAGGTTGATGCTATATTGATGGCGTGTGGGTGATTGGTACCCTGCCATTTGGGACCGTCCTTCTTGTACGTATAGGATCGGCAGTGCTGCCAGATCATGGAAAAGCTGGCCCCCCAAGGAAACAGGATCACGACATAAGGATAATCAAGTTCGAGAGACGCACCAATACGTTACCGCCAACATCCTGCATATGTTCTAAGCCTGATCCAGGTCTGAGTTAGGCATCTATCCAGAGCTTCAATCGACCCATCTTCTGCGGTGCCACGGCCCTGCCGCCACAGTGCCGGCGACACCCCTACCAGCAATAGATGTATCCCGTCCCTTTGAACGGATGGTGAAATCCAGGAAAAGGCCCCTGCCATTTTTATTCATCTACTTTTGCTGTCCCAGCAGCATGCGGTCTGCTTGGATAGCAGCCAATGACCAACCCTTTCAGGACTTCGATGGCAGCGATAACTGGCCGACGTTGAAATCACCATGATGTCGTGAATACTCATCGGCCATGACTCATATACTTGTTATGCACGTGGCTAGCAGGGCATGAGTAAATATCACTCTCGCATCGGCTCCGAATCTATGCATCTACTCCCTGCTGTCTAGATGCTCCAGGCCGGTTCAAGATGTAGATAAAGGCCCTCGGCCACGAGTCCATTCATGAAAAGTGGCCATTTGTTTTCGCATATCCCCATTTTGTGGTTTTGTTTAGAAAAATTTGGGGGTAGCACCTGCCGGACATATCCGTGTCGGGACGTATATTTTGTAGTCATGCGAGGCTAATGGTTTTCTGTATATATTTCAGTTCGAGGATGGATCCAGGCTATGAGCGTTTTGCGGGCCCGGGATTATAAATCAGCCGCCTCCCCAAAGCCGCCGATACCATGCAGCCATATTCGTGTTCACGTAGATGATGCAAACGCCGCATCTACTCTTCAATCTACGCTTCGGGGTCACTTGACCTGGGCCATTGGACAGGGGAAACATAGAGAAGTATTAGCTATATGCATCGGCACAGATAGGTCAACGGGTGACTCACTGGGCCCGTTGGTCGGATCGCATCTAATTGAATCGGGAATCCCAGACAGGTATGTTATAGGCACATTGGATGAACCGGTCCATGCTGCTAATCTTTCTGAGACGCTAAAGCAAATTTCGGGCATTCATCCGAAACCCTTTATGATAGCCATCGACGCCTGCCTTGGCAGACTTGAGAGCGTCGGGGTCATAGTGATGGATAGAGGACCAGTCAAGCCCGGCACTGGCGTGAATAAGACTCTTCCCCCGGTTGGGGACCTACACATTACCGGCATCGTGAATATAGCGGGCTATATGGAGTATCTGGTTCTGCAAAATACCCGATTGAGTCTAGTTTTCAGGATGGCAAGGGTAATCGCAGGTAGCATAGCGCCTGTATTACTAGATATCATAAACGAGGACTAGATTCTATAGGGTCGATCTTCCATGATCAAGGCCGCGAGATTCTGAAACCCGGATCTTACCGATTCATTGGCCCCTATTTCATAGGGACGCGCCTCCTTTGCGGGGGATTTACGCCATCCCTTCTCAGGCCATCCCCGCACAGTCCCTGCAATTCGTCCCGGACCTCACAATGAATCCATAACTGGCTTCTGCCATCATATCCTTCAATGGAGCAAGGATCAATTCGCGAACTCATCGCTCGACCTCAATACATTTGGCAGACTTTCTCGGGATGCCCCGGTTTGTCCTGGCCCTTATGGTAAGGTGACATTGAGCGCATAATCTGAGATCCCTCACTTGCTGCGAATTCCGCAGCGGAATCTAAGGCTTTTTTCCCGTCCGATCTGATGAACAATTGCAAAATCGACAGGGGGTGTATACCGCTTCGGTCTTATCCTTCTTCTTCACCGCCTTATATGTTCCATCGGCACGCCAGAGGCGCCCTATCCGCCCTACCTCCTTCCACCTATCTTTTCAGGCGGATCTTATCTTCCACTATCTGAAGTACTTCATGAGGAGGCTTTCCGGTGGCGTCGATGATGGGTGTCTCAGTTGAGATTGCAGAAACACCTGACATATCCATATCCATTCCTGATACTACTACCACATCAGCCCGCCTAAGGTTCCCGTCTATTCCTACGACTGTATATCCCTCCCGCTCCAATAGATTCCCGATGTTCGACAAGCCTTCCGCAACTGCGACAATCCCTTTTTGCATCTCCTTTAATCCCATCCTTCCCAATCAATTCCTAATAGCCAGAAGGGCCTAATACTACTTTCACGAGGCTGATATCTCGCCTGGACGAGATATTAAGCTATGGACAACATGGAGCACTTCTAGCAGCTTGCCGTCCCAAATCATATGGCCTACAGAACATGATAAACAGTTCCTTGCCCGCCCTTATATCCCTGGAGGCATATGATGCCATCCAGTGGAGTGGGGTCAGATGCCGTAGACTTTTCCATCAATTATAATCCCATTACTTTGCCATGGTCCTCCCCAAAAATCGAACCTTGGCTCTGGATCATGGGCCGATTATCCAAAGCGCATCGAATCCAATGGCCTCATACCAACACGGGGCCCCATCCTTCACCCGTAAACCGATTTGAGGGGCCCAAGCAGGTGCTGCGGTCGACCGCCATGAGGATATCGCCTTTCGCCCCTGGACCCGTTTAACTTCATCCCGTCCTAAAGAGGCGCGGCCGTTCGTGGCCTTATACTGCCTACCTAACGACATGCAGTGGGTCTAAGCCGATCCGGTATCACCGCCATCCATGATTTAGATTATCCATTATCTCATGGGAATATTTAACGATGTAAGGCTGCCGCGAGGATTTAATATCGAGGACGGGGCGAATACACAGAAAGCCATCAATGTCGCTCCCATGATCATCTCAGCATAATAACCACGATCATTCGCGGCCTGAATGCCAGCTTGATCTATTTTGAACGTGCCGCTCGAGTAGTGACTCCACCTCATCGTCTAGTACGGGGGAGAAATCTCTATAGAATTGCCCGACGGCGAGGAATGCCATTGGGGTCTCAAGTATTATGGTTTCATCCGCTATATCTATGAACAACTGCGCTGTGTCTGGGGGCGCAACCGGCGATGCAATGACTATGTAGCCAGCATTCCTTCTCCGCATAGATTTCGCGGCGGCAAGCATGGTATATCCGGTCGCGATCCCATCGTCCACCAATATTGCGACTTTGCCTGAGAGATCATCGCTGCCCAAATATCTTTGATACCTGCGAAGCCTCGCTTGGATTTCATTCATTTCCTGCTTCGCTGCCGTCTGTATATATTGCCCGGTGACCCTGAGATGGCCGACAAGTTCCTCATTGAGCACGATGGTGCCATCCTGGGCAACAGCTCCTATAGCGAGTTCAGGATCTGATGGGGCCCCTAACTTTCGTGGTAACAATGGATAAAGTGGCGCATAGAGTCGCTCTGCTATCTCATATCCTACTGGAACCCCGCCTCTAAGAAGCGCAAAGATGGCCGGGTCAAGCTCCCTGAACTTAAGGAGCCGATCCGCAAGCATTTTCCCTGCCTGGCTCCGATTCTCAAATAGCATATATTGCTTGCCTCCTGATATATTATAAGATGAGGCGACCCTTTCATATGTAGGTACATTTACCGACCATGCGAGGCGCAAGGGATTCAGGTTGGTAGTCCCACGAGTCTCGCATAGGATGTCCTGTCTGCAATCCAGGATCGTAGTTGTGGCAAATGCCCTCAAGGATAGCTCTCAAATGTGGCCAACTGCCTTGTCTATCAAGCCCATTGTCTCATTTTCACACATCATGCTTGCAGAAGAGGGGTCACCGGGATTTCCTAGGCTTTTGAATGGCCTATTGATCCCTATCCCCGACGTATACGATAAAAATGTTTCACGTGAAACATTGGTAAAACTTTGCTAATATAACTGCCATGCCTGTTTGTCCGCGGGTCTCATTTCACGATGCATACCAGGCCGACTGGCCCCCATATCGACTGCCGTTCTTATCTGATAGATCTCCTTAGGGTTCTATAGATATACAAGCTCGCTTGAACCTCTCCACAACTGAAGTCGCGGGATTCTGCAATCCTTGACCTGGTCGCTTCATTGATTCCTGTTTCATTGAGCCGCGCCTCTCTTGCGGAAAGGTCTTGCCAGCCCTCTAACAGGCCATCCCCGCAGTTCCTGCGATTCATCTCCTGCTAACCTGCTAAAAGGTGCTTCCCTTCGATCAGAATGCTACGAGCGGCATTTATGTCCCGGTCATGGATTGTCCCACACACCGGGCATTGCCATTCGCGGTCGGGACGGGTCAATATGGAACTTTTCGTGCCGCATCTTCCGCATAGTCTGGACGACTGATAAAAAGGATCGATCTTGATGAACATCGTGCCATACCAGGCGGCCTTGTATTCCATCATACGCTGAGACTCACCCCATCCGGCGTCGGATATGGCCCTAGCTAGCTTCCTGTCCATGTCCTTTCACTACTGCCACATCTACCATTGCAGATATTGTAATATATATGTCTGCAGGAGGCAAGATTTACCTAGGAATATGCTCGGAAATCCTACCAAAGAAGCTATATCCCGCAATATGTTGGGGCAACTCCTAAGCGTAGCCACAATATATAGAGGCCGTCAGAGTTTTCGAGCAATCTCCTAGAATTTGTCCAGAGTTTTTCGGAATGTGCACGAAGTGCAGGATAAGCGGAGCAGATTCACCTCTAGTGGTTAGGCAGCGGCTTAACTGATAAGCCCGTCCCTGAGGTTATGCGCGCACGAAGTCTTTGTCGGCTTTACTCATGACCAAAGCCGAGAGTGTGTAGCCGGCATTTCATCGAGATCAAGAACGGGGCATAAGGAAAGCTGAGAGCATGCCTCACGACGCAATGGAGGAAGATCGCATAGGCTTCTGACAACATTAACTTGCTATCAAAGTCGCAGGGATATGCCTTTTAGACAGGACGCATTTTGGAGGTGAAGGTTTTATAATGATGGTCGCATGAGGGAAATATGGCCAGGATGATTGAAAATAAAGGGCAAATCCCGGAAGGTCTTGAGCCCATCATATATCCCCTATAGATCGCCGGCCTGCTTATCCATGTCCAATTGCCCTTCTGTCAGTCCAGGCTTATCTTTATCTTCCCCGGTCTCGATATTATCATTACCACTTGGGAGAAGCTCCGGCCTGGAGTTGTCACTATGGCTCATCTTACACCCGCCTATAAATACTGCGCCATCATCGACCACAAGCGATGATACAAATACATCACCATGTAGACGCCCTGTGGGTAGAATCTCCAGCTTCCCGCTGGCACGTACGGTACCAATTAGTTCACCCGCCACTACCACGTTACGGGCGCAGATGGTAGCCTCGACATGAGCCTTTTGACCTACGCTGACGTCACCCGAGATATTAATATCTCCTTTTACTTGCCCATCAATTCTTATTGAACCGTTCCCAGTAATCACCCCTTCAACCATCGTTTCGGGTCCGAAAATGGAATCCACTCCTCGTGATTCAGCTGGCTTACCTCGCCTTCCGAACATTAGCCAATCACCTCTAACAGCCACATGGGAAGCCTGGCTTGATTGCTAATGGAACCCTCAGAACGCATGTTCGCGCCCCTAACTTAAACATAACATGTGCCCACCATGGACCCGTGGGCATCACGAGGCTAACTTCGGACAGGCACCTCCGCCTGCAAACGCCCCTAATACTGTATAGCTTAGGTAAGATGTCTTCGCGTCTGGTACCAAAAACCACAAACTGTCAATCCCGACATCGACGTTTTAGAATGGATCCCAAATGGATTCCGATTATAAATGGAACATTGTGAACAGATCCGGGTATATTAATATGGTCAGTTCCATTCAGCATGATGTCTAGTCTGCATAGCCCCACGGGTTCTGCGGCCTCCCATATAGACGGACCTCGTAATGGACATGAGGCCCCGTACTGGTGCCAGAACTTCCAGAATAACCGATGATCTGCCCCTTTTTCACATACTTGCCCTTTGAAACCCGCAGGCCGGAAAGATGTGCATAAAGCGTAGACAATCCAGCGCCATGCGATATCTCGATACAGAGTCCATATCCCGCCCTCCAGCCAGCATATGCCACATATCCGGCGGCAGTCGTTCGCACGGCAGTTCCGGTGGGGACAGCTATATCTATTCCGGTATGGTAATGCATCCTTCTCGTAATAGGATGCGCCCTGCGGCCATAATTTGATGTTATCCTTCCCCTAACGGGGAAAAAGCTGGGCGTATGGTCCGCCTTTCTCCGATGTGCAATAGCCGCGCCTTCAAGGTCGTTGAATTCCCTTGACAACGTCTCCACTTCATCGAGGAGACTATCAAGGGATGACTCAAGGGCTTGAATATCAAATTCCCAATGGGTTGGCCCCTCTACTGCGTTCACGGTACTGGATGAAAATGGAACGCCAGTAGAGGGTCTCGAACTCCCTCGATTCGGGGTCCTGGCGCTTGTCCCACGGGAACCTCCATTGAGGATAGACCTTATCTCCATCCCAAGCTTATCAAGGGCCACCATCTTCTTCTCAAGTGTTTCAGCCTTCTTTTTCACCGTAAAAAGCTGTTCTTCCTGAGATTCAACTGCGCGTTTCAGTTCAAGGTTTTCAGAAGTCAATTTGGAGATCATGGCATCACTTATGGCCTGCTGTCTAGTAGATATCGTAAACCGGGAGAGCATATAAAAATATGTAACACATAGCAACAGCAAAACACCTGTGGCAAATGCCACTACGATGCATGCGGTGGGCAAGGAAATACAGAAGGACCTTGCCTGTCCGCCGGAAGATGACATGGCGACAATGGTAAACCTACGTCGTCCCAGCCGCCGAAGCCGCTCACGCGAAATTGGGAATTTCATTCGGCATTCCCTCCATGGAAACGTAATCTCGGGCGACTCGTCTCCATGATGATTATTTAGATTGAGGATATATCTTATTCATTGCTGCGAACCCGTGGGATTCTCATGGAAGAACCATGGCAAACTAAGAGAATACTTCTCTAGGCGCTTCTGATTTCCTCCCGCTGCCACGCATTTTTTCTTCAGTTTTGGGTACCATCCCAGGAACATCTCAAGCAGGGTGGCGAATTCCGAGCCACGGCCCGGCTGACTTATCTCCGCCGGCGTATCCCCGCTGACCTATCACATCATCCATTATGCGAAGCCTGAAGGCTCCCACAGGGGGGTGACAGATCGGCGCCAATTCCTGCTACCACGTCATATAGGCTGCCTCGAGGATGATCGAATGCAGTTTGTTTCCCTCCGACAGCTCCGCCATTGGGGTTTGCATGAGGTCCTGTCTGCCTCCCCAGAAGCACCTCCTCGACCGATTGTCCATTGATATGAAGAGAGGCCGCCAATTCCCATTTTATGAATTCAGTAGAAATAATGCCAAAGACTCAGGCTGGAACCATGGTAGGCGGGCCTCCAAGTTTATATTCGCGCATTGGTTACCATACCTCATACCTTCGTCAGGAAGAACGTCATACTCTTTACATACGTAAGGCATTGGGCTAATCCTTATGCAAAACAGCCCCGGGGAGCCTCCTGTAAGGTATTCGAATGTCCAGATGGTCATGAATATGAAGGATGGGTGTTGCATGTGCGGGCGATGCGAACTATAGATGACCAAGCTCGAATTTAGAAACATAAACTGATCGTGTCTGGAGAACCCGGCAACCGCGTGGTGACATAGCTTGGCCATTTTTCAACTCTGGACTTGGAAGTCTATAGAGCTCCCGTGAGGTGCTTGGCTATTGGATATACCCAATAGTGGAATATGCAGATTGGGCCTGACATTAATGACTCAGCAACGCAACCCTATGCACTTTACCGAGGCCGCAGCCCATAGGCTCACCAGGCACGAAAGGAAATATTGAATGGGCCTCACTATGGAGGTTTCAGAGGAGATTCAATCTCCCTTTCTGCCTGTTCTGGCGGCATCTAGGGCCTGACGCTCCTCATCAGACAGTTGATAGGGGGAGCACCAAGCCTCTACTGGCTTGGCGTAGACGCGGAATTCATCCCGCGAATGGAGACCGGTCAGAATTATACCATTGCCGCGCGAGTCGCACAATGCAATACTGAAACTCTGAGCCCCGCCCATATCATGAAAGGCATCAAAGCGTATGATGGAAAGATACTTAAAGGACCTAAGCACCTCCGCAGCTATATCATCAAGCTGAGAATTCAGATGACCCACCGAAGATTCTAGTCTAGTTAACCTTCCAAATATATGCTCAATCAGGTCACCGTGCTCAGGCGCATATGCCTCCTTGATCAGCGCCTGATATTTCCTGTATACAGATAGAAGACGAATCAGAAGGATAATCAGCGCAACGGTCAGCGCCAACTGAAATAGGAGGAAGAGCTCCAATCGCCCCTCAGCTACGATAAGTCCAAATAATCCCCCTGAATTACCTTGGTACATGCAGGACGCCGCAACCACCAACTCCGGGAAGTATAACTTTGGATGTAAGCGGCACTTCCCCCTCTACTGATAGAATATAATCGTTCCTCGTGGTAGTCCCCATACCGCCCTCCGGACATCATCATCGAAGAATATGAATGGCCGTCGGCTGCCTTCTGCAGCGGCAGCACCATCAGCGGAATAAAAATCCCGCATGTGGGCGCCGCTATTTTCAGGGCAGGCCCCCATACTACACCGGCGACACCATTAGGAGATTGAAAACAGCGCGCGGCTATTTTCGGGGTAGCCCTCCATGCCGCCGGGGCGGCACCAACGAAAAATGAAAATGGCGCTTAGCTATTTTCAAAGTAGACCCCCATGCCGCTGCGGCGGCACCATCAGAAGGATGAAAACCGCGGCGTGCATTTTCAGGATAGACCCTCATGCCGGTCTGACCGACACCATCAGGGGGATGAAAAATCCCCCTATGCGGGCTCCACTATCTTCAGGGCGGACACCCATGCCGCTGCGGGGCACCATCATGAGCATGAAAACAACGGCAGCACATTTTTGGGATAAATACCCATATCCACATGGTGACATTTAATCAATCCCGGCCGCTATGACCCTCATACACGCCCCGAAGACCTAGGCTCTGCAGACTTCCCGGCCGCTGATATTGATAGTGAATTGATTTTATGGCGCATCACCTTCAGGGTGAGGAAGACCATGTAGAATTATGAGCAGTGCCGAACCATTATCCCTCCTGTATCCGGTTCATCCTGATCATATGCAAATTGTGGATAGAAAAGCCTGGATCCGGCACATCGGCACAGCTATTATTATATCGCAGACCCAGATGGAACTAAAGATCCCTTTCACAAAAATGGTATAGAGCCAATCTTTAGATTTTGTATATTTTTAGAATTCTTTCTTCATCAGCAGGACATGAGGAATTCCATCTGACATCCTCCCACAGCGAAAGTCGTGGGGGGGTTCCTCTATAAGATCTATTCGTGTTCGGTTTCATACCTTGTAGATGCTCGCGCTGGCCTACGTGCTCTGCATGAACCTTCAAGGTCCAGGACCCCCCGGTGAGGTTTCCCCAACAAAGCAGGTTGACCGCAGGGCGGGAAATCGCGCTGACCATTCGTGGCCAGATCGGCAAGACGAGGCCAGCCTCGTAGAGATGTCCTTGGAAGATATTGTACGTGCCACAAGATCGGCGTTCAATGTGGAGCCACGGTGAATGAACGCCCCGCCGCATACCGTGCCTTCTTTGCCATTCTGCCATATATCGGGCTACCGGAAATAAGGCTGGCATTAGTTTTTGCAATGCCCAAATCCGGCGCCACAACATTGCCATTTTCCCGGTATCTTACCAGCATCCGATGGATAATGTATGAAAACCAACTCCGGTATTCGATCCATAATTCGTGTGAAATCTAATGGATCTGAAAACCGGGGTCTTGATGAAGAAATATAGAGACCTCGAACTTCCCTCGACGGAGGTTGAGGTCTCTATGCCAGCAAGCACCGGTTCAACAACCAGCCCTGAGGCAATTTTAAGTATATCGGATGGCGCCCGCGATTTCAAGACCCTTGAGCAGAAGTGCTTTGATTTGGGGATGGCGCTTGCAGCCCAGATATTTGAGAATGTGATTATGTGCCTTGATGAGGAGCTAGCCAGGACGAGGCCTCGCACACTCAGGAACAAGGGAAGTAGTGAGCGTAGGATTCAGACGATCTTTGGTGAAATAAAGATCAAGAGGCATAGATACCGAGAAGAGATACGGGAGGACGGCAAGCTCAAGAAGGGTGAGTATAGATATCTATTGGATGAGGCCTTGGGACTTCCGCCGGAGGAGAGGATCTCGCCAGGTTTAACTGAGGCTTTGGTGGAAGGGGCGGTAGAGGAACCATTTCGCCAGGTAGTTGAGAGGCGGCGGGAGGCAGGGCTTCTCACACCGAGCCATACCACAGTGCATACTCTCACGAGAAAGCTTGGGGAAATGGTGTCTCGCGAACAAGAGGAGGAACGTCGGGCTGTATTTGAATATGCCCAAGAGCTTCCTGGGGAGAAGAAGGAAGTAGCCTGTTTATTCCTTGAGGCTGATGGCACGATGGTACACCTCCAGAGGGAGGAGCAAAAGCTCGGTGAGGTCAAGATTGGGCTTTCGTATGAGGGCTGGGAGGAGCGCACGCCTGGGAGCAAAGAATATACACTTGTGAACCCCATGGTAAACTGCGGGATATTTTCTGGTTCTGATGCGTTTTGGGAGACGACGGCTGCAAGACTATCCAGAAAGTATGATCTCGATGATAGCACGTATACGGTTTTAAGCAGCGATGGCGCCGGATGGATAGATGGGGCTAGGCATTGTTCGACGATGTACAAAAGTCACAATGAATAAGCGGGCTCACATTATCGCAGTATCGTAGGCTCGTAGGTTACGCTAAGGATACATGCACTTGGTGCATGGCTACATATGAAAGGGGGTGGTGTAACAAGATAATATTACAGAATATGTCAGCCTTAATATATCGAGTGCTGAACCTTTCACATGGGCCTCCAGATTCTTGCTGGTCATTGACCATAGCCTTTTCCCGCCACTGAATCTTCTTTCATGCTGCACCATGTTCTGCTTCGCCCATCCAACAAGCCGCGAGTGTCAGATAATAGGCGATCTTTGACAACCAAATTCTATCCTGGACTATGCATATGCCATGTGCGATGAGCCTGGCAGCCGCCGGGCAGCGGAATCTTTGAATTTTAGGCTTTATTATCTATGGTTCCAGGATTGGACCAGACATAGGGTATATACGAGTTACAAGGTAGGGATGTGGAGGCAGCAGTCTCTAGACTTCAAACCTGAATTTGGACATACAAGCTCGAACCAATAAGTTGCGCCTAATGCACAGGCATCCACGACGGCCTTGCCCAGGGTGCGCCCGGATTTCGCTGCAGCTTTGGAGTTAGCCACCCCTAGAAGGTTGCGCGCTGGGCTGATAGGGGGCTGCCATGTACGGAACAAATGCGATTGGCTGCATGTTTGTAGTCATAGTGGACGATGGAGGAATGAACCCCTTTAGTCCTCGGGTACGTCCGGCGACATGATATACCAGCCAGGCAAGGGAGCTACTCGAAGTGGGAGCTCAAAATATCATAATCTACCGTAAGGTGGATGAAAAGGGCCTGATAGAAGTTGACTTATGCCTCTTGACACCCGAACCTAGATTCTATGAAAACCGGAATCAGGATGGCATCAATATCGATAATATACGCTCAAGATCATCTTTTGAATAGTAATCTATAACTATTTTCCCACGTTTCTCACCTGGGCTTATGCGCACACGAGTACCAAGGGTACGCCTCAGCCGATCTTCAATATCTTGCAAAATTGGATCGAGCGCCATCGCGGCTACTTCTTGGGCTGCAGATTTTTCCCGGGCAACCAACCTTCTTACGAGTTCCTCTGTTTGCCTTACAGATAACCCTCTCTTTACAACTAATTCGGCAGCCTCGATCTGCTGTTCAGGGTTATTAAGGGCGAGAAGAGCCCTGGCATGCCCCATAGATAATGTTCCACGTGAAACATTGTCTTGCACATCCTCAGGCAGATTAAGAAGCCTAAGCGTATTTGCTATGCCTGACCTGCTGCGCCCCACGACCTCAGCAAGTTCCTCCTGAGTCAGCCCGAACTCATTTATTAGCCGATGGAACGCCTGTGCCTCCTCAATAGGCGTCAAATCTTCCCTCTGAAGGTTTTCGATGAGCGCCAGCTCCATCATCTCAATCTCATCTACATCGCGGATCACCACTGGAACCATGCTCAGACCCGCTCTTCTCGCTGCGCGCCATCGACGTTCACCAACGATTAGTTGGTATCCGCCCTCGAGAGGTCTCACCACTAGAGGTTGAAGAACTCCATGTTGCCGAATAGATTCGACTAGCTCCTCTAGCTTGTCTTCATCAAACTGTCTCCTCGGCTGATACGGATTAGGCTGGATCAAATCAATGGAGATTTCCGTGACTTGCTCTTTCATCACATTGGTTTCATCCGGAATAAGAGCTCGAAGTCCTTTCCCCAGACCCTTCTTTACCATCTTACCTGCACTGCAAATGTTCAGGCATATGCCTATAAGTGAAAGCAGCGCTTCCTCCCTTACTGAAGAAATGAATTAGCAGGTCCCAATCGAGGGCTAATGCCAAATGTCATGGATCAAAACACTCCCTAGTCCCCATCAGATGATGCCCCAGAGCGCCCCACACCCTCGAGGAGTAGGCGATGAAATCTCGATGTAAATAACACAGACCGGTATTCGGCAGTTGAAACCAACCTTTTCATCCATAGTTGCCATAGATGGAAGTTGACATATGGTACCGCATTGGAAGTAAGTCCATTTACGCTAGATATTCTATCTCATCTAAAGCTGCCGTCTCAACGATGCCAGCATCTGTTCCGAGAATAAACAGATAACATTATCATCCTTTTGACGGTGCTGCCGCGGTAGTATGAGGGTTCACCTCAAAGATGTCCCCGGTGTTGGCGGCATTCTCATACTTCGATGGTGACGGGGAACGCCCCATATGGTCGATTAATCCGACAAATATGCCCCGTGATTTCTCCCTGTCGGCTGGTGCGACCTCGCCCGCATGGGGGGTCTATCTCGAAGATAACCAGAATCGTTCGGGGTCCCATAAGCCCCATCCTTATGCGCCGATTACTATGGCAAATTCATGTATTTCATCCGCAGCTCTTGTCGGCGTCCAACCTCATCCAATAGCACAGACTTGGATGTCAGCCCGCCACCCCAACACCGGAAGTAAGGTCAATCATCTCATGGGCCAGGTTTCTATATGCCTCAGCACCCTTTGACCGGTCATCATATAAAATTATCGGCATCCCATGGCTGGGCGCCTCACTTAGTTTTACATTTCGCGGGATGATATTCTTGAACACCTTCCCTTTGAAAAAGTTTTTTACTTCTTCTATCACCTGCTGCGAGAGATTTGTCCTGGGATCATACATAGTAAGCAGGACCCCCTCGAGATGCAAACCAGGATTCAGGTGCTTCCTGACAAGCTCCAGCGTACTCAACAACTGGCTTAGCCCCTCGAGCGCATAGTATTCACACTGGATCGGAACAATCACCGAGTCACATGCAGTCAGGGCGTTTAGGGTGAGAAGACCGAGAGATGGCGGGCAGTCGATTATGATATATCGGTAGCCCTCCCTCACTCCCTCTAGCGCGCGCTTCAGCCTTATTTCCCTGGACATCATCGATACCAGTTCGATCTCGGCTCCTGCGAGCTGAATTGTAGCAGGAACCACTGCTAAACCCTTGACCGCAGTATCCAAAATCAAATCCTTTATCGGGACATCATTAACCAAGACATCATATATACAGCGTTTAACTCGCCCCTTTTCGACTCCAACACCGCTACTCGCATTACCCTGGGGATCTATGTCTACCAGCAAGGTTGGATGATTCAGTGCAGCAAGATATGCGCCCAAGTTAACCGCCGTTGTGCTTTTGCCTACGCCACCCTTCTGATTTACGATCGCCATTACTCTTCCCATGATATCGCCGTGATGCGATCACCCACTCACAAGGTGGGAAAAATCGCGGCTTCCCCCCTTCTGGAATAGCTAGATTACCAAATGCGGGACCCATCTCATGACTCAGCTAGACAAACCATTCACTAGGGAAAAAATAACCGAGAGCCCAATGGACACCCCGGGATAGACAACCGCCCATTGGAATTCTGCGTAACCAAGGCCGAAGAATTTCGGAATCTGGATCTCGCCATTTCATCGGATGCCTCTGACAGAACCACGACCGCCCGGATTCTCCGACTGACCGCCTGTATCGGCCTCGGATCGATTAATCCTGATAATGAATTCTAGCCACCCATCAATCTCCCTCTCCTCGAGTCTCGCGGGAATCCCAGCCCGTCGTAATTCCTTTACAATCTGCCGAATTGAATTCGTAAATAGGCGAATATCCTTAAATGCTCTCACCAATCTCCTCTGGGCCACAACAGGCTTCTCGGGCTCCTTTGTAGCGAGTCTCTGTAATAGGACATCAACAGCCTGATCTGTCTGACTCACCGTGAGCCCTGAACTGCAAATCTCCTCCGCCATTCGCATCTGAGTATCAGGGTCTGGAAGCCTTAGCAGCGATCTCGCATGCCTTTCAGTAATCATTTCCCGGGCAATATACTCCAGAACCTTATCAGGCAGCCTCAATAGCCTGAGCTTATTGGCGATGGTCGACTGGTCCTTTCCAACCTTTTGTGCCACTTCTTGCTGTGTGAAACCAAACTCCTTGATCAATTTCTGGTAACCGCGAGCCTCTTCGATGACCGTGAGGTCCTTCCTTTGTAGATTCTCAATAAGAGAGATCTCGGCCGCCTGCACATCGTCCATCTCCTTAACGATGGCCGGGATAGTCTTGAGGCCGAGCAATCGACAGGCGCGTAGCCTCCGCTCACCGACTATAACCTCATACCGATCACGGATACGGCGTACCACAATTGCCTGTATTACCCCATGCTGCTTTATAGATTGCGCAAGCTCTTGAAGTCCCGCCTCATCGAATTGCTCGCGAGGCTGGTACGGGCTGGCATCGATAAGATCAAGAGGAATATCCTGAATCTCGTCCCCTTTAGGTCCCTGCCTACCTCGCTTAAGACCGATCATGCGGGCGATCTCGTCCTTCACAAAATACGGCGCAAAAAGCTTCCCATTAGCTGGGAGGAGGAACGCGCCTGCCTCCTTTCCTTTGCTCCGAATGGGGAGCAAGACATCACATCCCATTCCATTCGTCCGGCATCGAATCCCGCGGCGTCGGAGACCCCAGCACTCAGGCGTGGGGAGGAGACGCGGCTCTCTCCCTTTTCAGACTTGTACCCTCGGAGGGGCGGCGCCGAGCATTGCTCTCCTTACAAAAATTCTACAGCGGCCTTCTTTCGAAAGCACCGGCCTCAACTCCGCATGGCTGTTTAACTCCCGAAATACAGAGCCTGGAGCTGAAGAAGCACCCATGGGTGAGACTTTTGGTTCTCACGGATACCATAGCCCCGCCGGTCTTGCGGCCGGTGGCGGATGTTAGGCAGTTCCGGGCCTGCGCCTCCACTTCGTCGTAGACCCCAGCGTTAGTCATGGGTCCGCTGACCGGATGGATCACGATCTCTCCGACGGCTAGACCTTTTTCCTAGAGCCAAATCCATTATTATTTCTTCTTATTTCGTCACCCCGGCAGCGGTTCCTTCCTTTTAGCCGGATGAATTTGATCACCCATTTGGGTCATTTTCAGGGTGATATTAATCACGAAATATGTTGGAAGTTATTTCCATACTGCAGGGATGAAGGCACCATCGTAGATTAATGATAAGCATATGGATACCAGAATTATGATCTCATAAGACAGGGGGTAATGTATGGAATCATAAGGGCTTCTTGGCCGGTATCCCTGGCCTCCTAGGATAGCGGACAGGACATGGACGCTGCTTCCTTATTACAACCAAACGTCGCAGCACCTGCCCTAAAGGAAGGGTAATTTCGTCAACCTTCTCTATTTCGCCTCCCGTCTCTCCAAGTGCTCTGCTTGCGTTAGCTATTTCCTCTTGCGCCCCGGGCCCTTTCATCGCAATGAAGATACCGCCGACCCTCACTAGCGGTAGACAATACTCGACAAGAATAGATAACATCGCCACGCCGCGCGCCATGGCCACATCGTACTTTTCCCTATGCGAATCTTGTCGGCCCAGTTCTTCGGCCCTTGCCTGAATAACCTGCACATTTTCGAGCCCCAGTAAATCTGATATATATCGAACATAGTCGGCCTTCTTGCCGACCGATTCAACTAATGTAAAGTGAAGGCAAGGATAATGGATTGCCAGGGGAAGCCCGGGAAATCCTGCACCTGTACCCACATCTACAACTTGACCTGATCCCATTTCATGCAATATCCGACTGCATAGGAGAGAATCAAGAATATGCTTTATGGCAAATTCCTCCGGTTTGATAATACTGGTCAAGTTGATGGATTCGTTGAACTTCATCAGCTCCTGGTACATTGAAGCAAAAGTCTTTACTTCATCATCTGACAACTCCATTCCCAGGCCGCCCGCGCCCGACATGAGAGTGTGCATGAATAGCCGCATGTCCTCATCGCCTATTACGCTACTCCCTATCGACTTGATGTCCTGCAAGCGCGCACCCTCCCGATCTTCATGCCGGATGTCTAGGGGCTCCCATCCTAGCTAGCCCGGCGACCGACCTCATCTATATTTTGACCAGACCGAGGTTTTTCAACCTCAGCAGTGTCCCCCTCTTCTACATCATAGTCTCGGGATCCTTTCCTTCGATCCAGGCTCCGCAAATAAATCATGAGCATTGATAAGTCTGATGGTGAGACTCCGGATATTCTTGCTGCCTGCCCCAAGGTGGCCGGCCTTATCTTGGAGAGCTTCTCCCTAGCCTCACGCGAGAGTCCCCTCATGGTTCCATAGTCAAGATCAGGGGGGAGCGCTCGTCTTTCCATCCGAAGCATTCGCTCGGCCTGCTTCATCGCTCTATCAATATATCCCGCATATTTGGCCTCGACTTCAACCTCCCTTATAATATCAGAAGATAATGTTGGTCTCTCAGGGTCAACCGGCGCCAGGTCGGAATAGGTGATCTCAGGTCGACGGAGAGCATCCAGAAGGCTAGAACCAACTGATTGACCTAACGGGCATGGTATATCTGAGGAGGCCCTGCGCCCCCCGATTACCGTTCTAGAAAGCCGTTGCAGCTCATCCTTGATTTGCCGTTCCTTATGCCTTATTCGCTGGTACCTCTCCTTAGATAAGAGACCCACACGCATTCCAGCCTCCGCCAAGCGGATGTCGGCGTTGTCTTGACGCAATAGCAGCCGATGCTCGGCACGGCTTGTCATCATTCTATATGGCTCAGCTGTCCCCTTCGTGACAAGATCATCGATGAGTACACCAATATATGCCTCAGCGCGATTGAGCACCAGCGGATCCCGACCCTTCACGAACTGAGCCGCGTTGATCCCGGCAATGATGCCCTGGCCGGCCGCCTCCTCATATCCCGAGGTTCCATTTATTTGTCCCGCGCAGAACAAGCCCGAAATGCCCTTCACTTCCAGGGTGGATTTGAGCTGCGTGGGGTCGATACAATCATATTCGATGGCATATCCAGGCCTCATTATCACAGCCTCCTCAAGCCCAGGAATGCTGTGAACCATTTCCACCTGGACATCCTCTGGCAGACTGGTCGAAAGGCCACTGATATAATATTCATGCGTATCGGCACCCTCAGGCTCAATGAATATCTGATGACGCTCCCGGAATGGAAATTGGACCACTTTCACCTCTATAGAGGGGCAGTATCTAGGACCCGTGCCATGAATGGCGCCTGTATAGAGAGGTGCCTTGTCGATGTTGAGACGTATCAGCTCATGAGTCTTCCCCGTGGTATAGGTCAACCAGCAAGGCAACTGCTTTCCAGGAGTTGAATCAGTCTCAAACGAAAACCCGCAGCCAAGGTTTTGAGCTGGAATCACCTCCATGCGTGAGAAATCGATAGAAGATGCATCAACACGTGGAGAAGTCCCGGTCTTGAATCTCATCAGCCTGAGACCAAGGTCTACAAGACTCTTTGTAAGTTCAGTAGCAGCATGCTGCCCTTGAGGTCCTGATGGGAAATTTATATTCCCGATATGGACACGGCCTCCAAGATAAGTCCCTGTAGTTAGAATGACCGCCTTCGCGTGAAACTCCATCCCGGTAGATGTTACAACACCAATCACCTGGCCGTTCTCCACCAATATCTTATCCACAGTCGCCTGCCGGATATCTAACCCTGGTTGCGCTTCAAGTATCTTGCGCATTCTGGCCTGATAGGCTTTCTTATCTGCCTGCGCCCTCAAAGATTGCACGGCCGGGCCTTTACTGGTATTAAGCATTCTAAGCTGAAGGCAAGTAGCGTCTATGTTTTTCGCCATCTCTCCTCCAAGGGCGTCAATCTCCCTGACGATTTGCGCTTTTCCAGGCCCCCCGATCGATGGGTTGCATGCCATTAATGCGATATTCTCTAGATTTAAGGTGATTGCAAGAGTCCGGCATCCAAGCCTGGCGCTGGCCAATGCAGCCTCGCATCCCGCATGCCCTGTCCCAACAACGATTACATCATAGTTCAACCATATCACCTCCCTTACTTACCAATACAGAATTCCTCAAAGATCCTATTGATGACATCCTCAGAGACGGCTTCCCCCGTAATCTCTCCCAATCTATCGACCGCCTCTCTGACATCGACCGCGACCATATCGATTGGCAGTCTCTGCCTTAGCGTGTTCAGGGCGGCCTCCAGGCTCTCCTTGCTCGCCTCTAGCACCCTGATATGCCTTATGTTACCAACGAGCGGATCTGCCCCGGCCTCCACACCCCCGCCGGATACCAAATCAAATATCCGGTCCTCCAGCTCGGAAATCCCCTCATGATTCAAAATGCTGGTATAGACAATGGGCGCACTACCAGCCAGCCTTACCATATCATCACGTGTAACCTTTACCCCAAGATCTACCTTATTTAATACTATAATAGTAGACCTTTCCTTGATCTTCTCCCAGATCATTAGATCCTCATCATCCAGGGGACGAGAGCTATCTATAACAAATATGAGCAAATCTGCCCTCTCAAGCGCCGCAACAGCCCGGGTAACACCGATAGATTCGACCGCATCCTTCGTCTCCCGTATCCCCGCAGTATCAATGAGGCGGACCGGTATCCCACGAATAACGGCCACATCCTCCACCGTATCCCTAGTAGTGCCCGGAATATCAGTGACAATTGCGCGTTCGCTCCCAAGAAGAGCGTTCAGAAGACTTGATTTCCCGACATTAACCTTGCCAACTATGGCAATCGATACACCTTCCCGTAGAACCCTTCCCCTTCTAGCGTCATTTAGCAGTCCACCTATCTTCGCCATGGCTTCCTGACATCTAATACCCCATTGATCCATATCTATTTCATCTACATCTTCGGGAAAGTCTAGACGGGCCTCAAGGTCCGCCAGGAGCCCGACCAGGATATTCCGAATTTCGCGAATCCTATCTGAAAGCTGACCAACAAGCTGCCTTGTGGCGCGTTTTAGCGCAGCATCACTTCTCGAGCGAATGACATCAATAACGGCCTCAGCCTGGGCGAGATCAATCCTTCCATTCAAAAACGCCCGCCGGGTAAATTCACCGGGCTCCGCAAGCCTCGCCCCCTCTTTCAGAATGAGCTCGAGCACTCGTTTGAGGGGCTGGGGGCCTCCATGGCAGTCTATCTCTACCACGTCCTCACAAGTATAGCTGCGCGGACCGGGCATGATCAACAGCAATACCTCATCTACAATATCGCCAGATTGAGGATCAATGATCTTCCCATAGATCATGCGTCTCACACGCGAAGGTCTGATATACTTGCCGGAATGAGTCCGAAATAATCTTCGAGAAATCAGAATAGCTTCTGGTCCGCTGATACGAACTATCCCAATACCACCCTCCCCTAATGGGGTTGATATGGAAGCGATGGTATCAGAGCGTTCACTCTGAATTTCAATCACCCCCCTCTCATCCACGCACGCCTCCGGTATAGCCAAAAATGCAACGCCCACACGAGGATTTCCCGGGAAATAAATCTAGATATTACGCACCCGGTACTCCATAAGCATAATTAAGCTGCGGATCTCCAGAAAGAGAAACGCAGCCTTCTTCTATAATTTTGTTAAATTTACATTACTTTATCTACTATGGCTGTGGCGCCTGCCAATGTTGCGCCCCCGGAAAGGTGGTGCACCTTTCGGCCTACCTATGTCTTGGCAAAAATGCCAGATGGAACCCCTCAGACAATTAATCTCAATCCGCAAATCCTGCGTCGAATCATCTACGCCTTGGACCGACAGGAGAAATCACGATTCTTCGCCTGGGTTCCTCTCCTTCGCTATGGCATGAAACGCCCTCGATATTCTGGAGGGCTAGATGGACCACCCGGCGCTCCATCGGTGTCATCGGTTCAAGGGCGATCCTGCGACCATCCCGCTTAACCCTATCGGCCACCCTAAGGGCGAGACTCCTCAGTGCATCCTCCCGACGATGCCGATAGCCCTGCGCATCCACCACAAAACGGATACGATCCTCACCCTCAGGCAATCCGCCATCTTCCCTCAAAGTCCGGCTAGCCACAAGGTTGACCAGATACTGGATGGCATCTAAAGTTTGACCTCTTCGACCAATGAGATTTCCCAGCTGACCTCCCGATATATTGAACCTAACTGCCCCATCAATCTGCTCAGTCTTGATCTCACTTATCGACATATGCATCTGATCAAGTAGACCCTCCAGGAATCTCTTCGCCCGGCTGATGCTGTTCTCTACCCTTTCTTCGGGCCGTGGCGCCCGCGGAATAACAAGCACCTTTGCCGGCCTAGCGGCAAATCCTAAAAATCCTCGAGTCCCTTCCTCCAAGACCTGGACATCCACTTCGTCCCGGCTCAACCCCATCTCATTCAATGCTGCCCTTGTGGCTTCCTCAACAGTCCTACCTGTCTTTTCTACCGCCTTCATCCTGGATCTCGACCCCCTTCACCCTGAGCTTCTTAGGGATGCTGCCCTTCCAATTGGGGTCCGCAGCAACGTCTCCCCGAGTACCTGATTCACCTTCCCGAACCTTTCTAGCTTCAAGCTGACGCGCAGTAATATATTGCTGAAATATAGAGAATATATTAGTTACCACAAAATATATCCCAATGCCTGAGGGCAATCCTATGGTAATCCACGCCATAAAAAAAGGTCCAATGAAATTCATGACCTTTTGAGATGGATCTGTGGAAACCATTATACCTTGGATATATGTGGTGATACCCGCAAGCGCCGGCAAAATATACATTGGATCCGGTTTACTCAGGTTTTGAAGCCACAGAAATGGTTCCGCTGCAAAGGAGTAGGTCCGGAGCGCACTGAAAAGCGCCCATATAAAGGGTAACTGTAATAAAAGCGGGAGACATCCTCCCAGAGGGTTGACCTTGCTAACCCTATACAGCTCCATTACCCTTTTTTGATATTCTTGCTGATCATCCTTGTATTTCTCCTGCAGCTCCTTCAACTTAGGCTGAAGGGCCTTCATTTTCTCCATAGACTCGGTCTGCTTCCATGTGAATGGATAGAGGATGACACGGATGACCAGAGTTAAGGCGATGATCGCCAAACCATAATTTCCGCTTACCTTGTATAAATACTCGAGAGCCATCCGCATAAGATTAGTTAGCCCCAAATACAACCCCTCCTCCATTCATATGGCAGCAGTACATAAATTCAAGGGCGAACCTGCCTGCAAAGTCATATCTATCCACAACCGGCATCCTGAAACCATGCTTGCCTCGCACACGAATCGATAAGTGAACCGGATCGCAGTATACTATATATTAGCATGAAATCATACTATATTGCATCTCAAGGCACTGGATCGTACCCACCTGGGTTGAATGGGTGGCATCTCATTACCCGAAGTGCAGCCAGTCTGCCGCCCTTTAGCAGGCCATGCTTCTGGATGGCCTGAATGGCATAAAGGGAACAGGATGGATAAAAGCGACATGAAGGCCTTAACTTCAAGGGAGAAATCACCAGACCATAAAACCGAAGAACCATAATCACTAGCCAGCTGATGGCCCTCCCTGCGATCCCGCAGATTTTATACCCCATTATAGCTGTTTTCCTCAGGGTCAATCGCCCCACATTTTGCCAGGAGCATAGCCAGAGATGCACAAATCTCCGAAAACTTAGCCGACTTGATTCGATGCCTAGGGATGATGACAACATCCTTATATATCTTAGGTGAGCCAATTCCTTGTCTGAATGCCTCCAACACGCGCCGGCGCACCCTATTACGCTCTACTGCCCCACCGATTTTCCGGCTCACTATTATGCCCATCTTACCCGCCCTTCCACCCGCAGGATGGGCATAAACCACCAACAATCTATCAATGCAGGAATGCCCATGGTCGAGGACCTGCCTAAATTCCCGCCGATTCGAAAGCCTTTTTGTCATCCCGTATAACTCCGCCTAGATGTGAGAAGGCCTTGAACACCATTCCAATGCGACCTAATCAAGCAGTGAGTCTCTTTCTTCCCTTTTGGCGCCTTCTCTTTATTACCAGGCGACCCGCCCTGGTGGCCATCCTGGCGAAGAAACCATGTATCTTGCTGCGTCTCCGAACCTTCGGCTGATAAGTTCTTTTCATGTTCAGCACACCCCTCTAATTCTCGCATAGCCTCCAACTCTCTGCCAGGATCGGCCTCCTGGCTGAACGAGCCATGTCAGTAAGATTATAGCCTAGCCAATAAAACAGTGTCAAGGAGCCGAGACTTCGTGGCAAAAGGGGGATACAGCGTCAATATCGTCCCTATCTCTAGAAGACCAGGGCCAGGCTCCTGCGCACGGTAACAAAAGGGGTGAAATAATCCCTTCACATAGTCAATGGCCGTGAAATATGGCATATAGATGTGAAATGAGCTTTTCGGCATCCTACATCTCCTTTTCGCCGCTCTGCATCCTCCGCGCCAGTTTTCCACAGCCCATTCCACAGATGTCTGTCGTCCAGCATCTTCGGCATCCTATCACGACTTGCCCATCGGGCGCTTATTTGCTATTATTTCTATGGGATGGACAGGATAGTACCTTCTTCCACATTTATTCTAACTTTAATAGGATTACCACCTATCCACGAAATTATTCACAACTTGTGGATTATCCTGTGAATAACCTGTTGATTAAAGGCAGTCACATTCTATGGCGTTTCCGCCGCTTTCCGAAAAGGGTATGTGGAAAATGTTAAATCCCTGCTAGAACGTTTTTTATTGAAGAAAGCCCCCGTCTATTGGGGGATATATTATCCACAAGAGCCGTGGATAATTTGTGGATGTACTGTCGTTAATCCGCGTCTTACCGTGAGTTGCTTGGGTTTTTCACAGGTGTGGAAAACTTTGTGGATAAATTATAGACGTCGCCCGAAGCCGTTTTTGTTGGATTTCCATCATTTGAAAGAGGATAAGCATGTCCGGACGGTCCTGCGATCCTAGGTTGTTATCTATGGGTTTTGATTATCCACATTTTCTGTGGATAATGTGTTGATAGATGCGGACTTTTCACATAGATGGAAAATCAAATGGGTACAGCAATGGCAATTGCCGCGATTTTCGCCATATAGAGGTGTTTTCTCGAGGGGGACGAGCATAAGATGGCGGCCTTCCTTTCTCGCTTTTTCAGAAGGCGAAGTGATATAATACCAACCGGTCCTGATAGGAAGGATCCTGATACCCACAGAGCCGCACACACTGAGACCGGATCCAAGCAAACCTACTCTGTACGTCTGGCGGTTTATGACTCCCTGGCTACTGTGCCCCGGGTGATTGATTTCACATCCGGGGAGATATCACAACTCCTAGATGATCTAGCAAACAAGACCTACTCCCTTTCCCATGAAAGGGGGGGGAAGATACCGTATGTCGCTATCAAGGAGATCATTGAAAATCTGATGCATGCTGAGTTTAAAGAGGCTGTAATAAGCATATTGCCTGACGGAAATACTATAAGGGTTTCAGATCAAGGCCCCGGGATAGCAAACAAAGACCGAGCATTTCTTCCGGGATTTACCACGGCCACCGGTTATATGAAACAATATATTCGGGGAGTGGGATCAGGCCTGCCCATTGTCAAGGAATCTCTCAATATATCTGGCGGCTCAATAGTCATCGAGGATAATCTCAGAAGCGGATGCGTCGTAACGCTGAGTCTCTCACAGGGGGGCTCCAGGGATCTCACTTCCGAACAGGATGAAAAGATGGTGATGAAAAGCGGGAAGGAGGAAAATGTAGCTGCACGGCGCACATCAAAAACCGTTCCGACGGTGGAAAATCCGGAAACGGGAGATAAATTCGATGAAAAAAGACCTGTGGATATTCCCGTCGATTATGAAAAGCTCAACAGCGTGCTTTCTCAACGGCAGAAAAAGGTATTTCTTCTGATCGCTGACGTGGGTGAAGCAGGCCCATCCACCGTCGTAAAAGAATTGGATATGAGCCTGAGCACTGCATACCGGGACCTCGTGACCTTAGAGGAATATGGGCTCTTGAGTAGCGTGGATAATACAGGTAAGCGGAAACTCACTGAAAAAGGTCTGGCATATCTATCCCATATGTTTCAGTGATGAAGAGACCCAGGAAGGGAGGCAGGCCGCCGGCAGTCCACCAATGCGGGTACTGGCGGGACCAAATCATGGTCAATGAACTGACTTCTGTTTGGAACAAGGTGTTAGATATTCTTGCAGGGGAGCTTTCAAAACCGAGCTTCGAAACATGGCTCAAATCTACCACTCCAACTGGGATGGAAGGTAATACTGTTTTAGTAAAGGTTCCCCATGCATTAGCGCGGGATTGGCTCGAGACAAGATATTCGACATTAGTCCGACGCGCCCTGGAGGCAGTAACCCATGAAGAGCTCAACATACGCTTTATAGCCCCGCCGGAGGCTCCCAACAGCACCCCGGTGCCAACCATTTCGGGAGCTGTGTTGGATCATTCTAAGACGCAGTTCGACGAGCTTTCATCGGCAGCGCTAAACCCAAAGTATACATTCGACACCTTTGTGGTTGGAAATAGCAACCGCTTTGCTCATGCCGCTGCCTTAGCAGTAGCGGAGGCGCCTGCGCGGGCATATAACCCCCTGTTCATCTATGGGGGAGTCGGCCTAGGAAAAACCCATCTTATGCAGGCGATAGGCCATTATGTACTTGAACAATCTCAGCAGAAGGTAGTGTATGTATCCTCAGAAAAATTTACCAATGATCTGATCAACTCTATACGTGATGATAAAACGGTTGAGTTCCGGGAACGCTACAGAAATGCCGATGTCCTCCTTGTAGATGATATCCAATTCCTAGCCGGAAAAGAAAGGACACAAGAAGAGTTTTTCCACACTTTCAATGCCCTTTATGAGGCCAATAAGCAAATAGTGATCTCAAGCGATAGGCCACCTAAAGAGATACCAACCCTTGAGGATCGTTTAAGGTCCCGATTCGAGTGGGGATTGATAACGGATATCCAGGCGCCTGATCTTGAAACGCGAATTGCCATCCTAAGGAAGAAAGCAAGCCTCGAGCATCTAGAAGTGCCTGGGGATGTCCTGGTATATATAGCCAATCAGATTCACTCAAATATCCGTGAGCTTGAAGGGGCATTGATCAGGGTGATGGCATTTTCATCTTTGAACAATGTACCTGTGACAGTGGAGTTGGCAAGCCGGGTCCTGAAAGATATGCTCCCTCAAACAAAGAACAAGCAGATCTCCATTGAGTTCATCCAACAGACAGTGGCTGATTTCTTCCAGATAAGTTTCGAAGAAATGAGGGCTAAGAAGCGCACGCGAAATGTGTCATTCCCACGTCAGATAGCAATGTACCTCGCGAGAGAGTTGACAGAGGCCTCATTGCCGAAAATAGGCGAAGAATTCGGTGGGAGAGATCACACTACGGTGATTCATGCCTGCGAGAAGATCCAGAGCGAAAGCCAGACGGACGCAGCGCTGGCCAATATCCTGAAGGAGATTATAGCAAGACTGAGGAATTCCTAAATCCCATACTATAATTAGGTGCATTATTCACACCAAACGGGGAAAACCCTTAGGATATCTTGTGGACAACCTGTGAATAAGTTCCGATCATTTATTCAATGTTGATAATGTGGAATATCTAGGTATATAATCCACATGGTTATCCACTATGGAATCTCTGTCAACCCTATGTCTTAGACCCATTATCAACAAATTCACATGTACTACTCCGAGTACGACGAAAAGCTTTGTATAGTATCTGATAGAAGTACGCGAGATAAGGGGACGTGATCAGATGAGATTTTCCTGCAATTCAGCCAATTTGGCCTCTGGAATACAGATTGTGACCAGAATTATCTCGTCAAAGACAACTCTTCCGATACTCTCAGGGATCATGCTAGATGCCTCAGAGGGCGATTTACGGTTGGCCACGAGCGATTTGGAAATCAGTATGGAAACACGAATTGAAGCCGAAATTTCCGAGCCTGGGCGATGTGTATTGCCGGCCAAATACATATCTGAACTGGTAAGGCGACTTCCCAATTTGGGAGTTACATTCACCTCTGCAGCGAACCTTGGCCCTGTTCAAATAAGCTGTAATAGTGCCGAATACTTGGTGAATTCTATGGATCCTGATCAGTTCCCACTTTTGCCTGAGGTGCCAATGGAAATGACATTCAGGATCCCTAGTGAGATCCTCTCGGAGCTCACTAGGAGGACCGCATATGCTGCCGCCATTGCTGATGCTAGGGCCTTCCTTTCAGGGATTTTAATCGAAGCATCTTCGGGGATGCTATCTATGGTCGCCACAGATACCTTTAGATTGTCATTCGTGACGGCAAAAGTTGACGGGATTTCCGGGGAATTAAAAGGGATCATAGTCCCGGCAAAGGTATTGGTTGAGGTCACTAGACTCGCAGGCAACCTATCTGATAAGGTAGGGATCGCCATAGGAGAGAATAGAAGTGAATTCACCTTCGGTACCACGAGGATTATATCTCGCTTGATCGAGGGAAGATTCCCCAACTACCGTCAGGTGATTCCAAATGGCCATATTGCAAGGATTAAGATCTCCTCAAGGCAATTCCTTGAAATGGTCGATCGGGTTTCTCTCCTCGTAAGAGATGATATTGGATCGGTAAAGCTGTCAGTTGCTGGCGGCGTTCTTACAGTCACAGCGAATAGCCCGGATCTTGGGCGCGCAAAGGAAGAGATATCCGTTGACCATGAGGGTGAGGATGCGGAGGTCGCGCTTAAGGCTTCATATATCCTGGATGCCTTGAAGGCTATTGAGTCCGAGAATGTTATATTTGATATGACAGGTGCTATGAGTCCTGTAAGTATTCAAGGTGAACAAGAGGAAGACGGCCTCCACCTCATAATGCCGCTTACCACCGCGTAGAAGGTGCTTTTATGATTACTGATATTGAGATTCAGACGGATAAGATAACACTTGAGCAATTATTGAAGTTCTCAGGCTACGTATCTACTGGTGGCCAGGCCAAGATACTCATACAGTCGGGCAAGGTCAGGGTGAATGGGCAGATTGAAACAAGACGGGGTAGAAAACTCGTGCCTGGAGATATTGTGGATCTTGGAGATGAGCTGAAGATTTTCCGCGTTACTAGGCATTAAAGATTATGGCAGTTGAACGTATCTTCATTTACAATTTTAGAAATTATGAGAAACTAGATCTTGAGATTGAGGGTGCCATAAATCTTTTCCTGGGAAACAATGCTCAGGGAAAGACGAATCTGCTTGAGGCCCTAGAGATGGCAGTTACATCGCGTTCTCATCGCACGAGCCGGGATGCCGAACTCATCAAGTGGGGTGCCCAAGGTTATTATATAAAAGCTAAGCTCAGGGTAGACCATACCACAGCCGTAGTGGAAATTGGGTATTCGTCCGATAAAGGGCGGGCGATAAGGGTTGATGGGCAAATAGTGCGTGGGGCCAACGGATTTTTCCCCGGTGCCGCAGTCGTATTCAGCCCAGATGATCTATCCCTGATCAAGGGGACGCCTGCCCTACGTAGAAAATACCTCGATTCTCTCGCGGTTCAAGTCAACCCAGGTTTTCAGGCCCAACTCTCGGCCTTCCAAAGGATACTGTTTCAGCGCAACTCCATTCTAAAGCATGGGGAAGGCATGAATGATGTAGTTCTAGGGGTATGGGATGAGCAGCTAGCTGCTCGGGCCGCCAAAGTGATCAACGGCAGGATGGCCGTTCTCAGAGAACTCCGACCGCTTGTCCAGGAAGAGCATAAGAGGTTGGGGAATAATAAAGATATCAGCATGTCCTATGATTCTTCATTGGGGATTCATGGCAATGATCAGAGCATTGATGCTGACACCATACTTGAAAGGATTTTAGAGGCCCGTGAGGATGACCGCGTCAATCGGTATACGACCGTCGGGCCCCATCGTGATGATCTGATCGTGACTGTAGACGGGACAGACCTACGGGTGTATGGATCACAAGGCCAGCAAAGAGCCGCTGTTTTGGCGCTCAAACTTGCTGAGGTCAGACTCTTGGAGAGGGCTAAAGAATATTCACCTATCCTTCTCCTGGATGATGTCTTCTCAGAGCTGGATACGCATCACAGGCAAGCGCTTGCCCGTGCCATGGGCGATTGCTCACAGGCCTTTATTACTGCTACAGATTTGGATTCCTTGCCAAATGAAATAGGACAGGCATCTATTTATTATATTCATGATGGTTCCGTTGGGAGAGGGTGAAGATTTATACTAATCTATAGTTCCTAGATTTGCCATTTCTCCCACAAAAGGAGGGTACCGGGCGGCAGTCCCCTTGTCCACGGAATAGTGGATATTTTTGCCGCGGATATCTATCGATGAGAAGATGTACTACGCCTGTCCCTATAGCTCAGGCCCTCAGGGCGAATATTCAAAGGCTCGGCATTGCAAAGCGTATCAAAGAGGGACTTGTGATCTATAAATGGAAGTCCATGGTTGGTCCAGAAATCGCAAGAATAGCCGTTCCTTTGCTGGTAAAAAATGGCGTCCTATGGATAAGAGTCAAGAATAATATATGGGCAAATGAGCTTTCTTTGTTTATCCCAAACCTTATGAAGAAAATCGCCAGGCAGATAGGCAAGGATATCGTGAAAGAGATTCGATTCAAAGTGGATTCCTGTATCCTGGAAAGATCTGATGGAGAATGCCATATGGAACAAGCCAGCAGCGAGGAAGATAACCCAGGGTCGGGCGGCACCTTTCTCCGACAAATCATTGAGCCGGAGGATTTGAAATTCGCGGATTCTATTTGCAAAGCTATCGCTGATGATAGACTGCGGCAGACTTTTTCGAATTTCATTTTGACCGCTCGGGCTATCCAGAAGCATAAGACTGTGAGTGATAAATGAAATGGTCTTATCAGGAAGGAGACTTGATTTTATAATGTTCATTCATCTTGGTGGAGATGTTGCAATAACGGGTGATGAATTCATAGCAGTGATTGACATTAGCGCCATAAGGAGAACCCCCACGATCGATGAATACCTGACGGCCGCAAGAGCAAAAGGGACCCTTGTAGATCTATCTGACGGGATCCCAAAGGCAATCGTTATTACTAGAGATAAGGTTTACCTCTCTCCGATATCCCCGGTGACGTTGAAACGACGCGCGGAGGGGCTTGTTGCCGTTACGGGAGACTATTTCACTGATGACTCCGAGACTGGCGACAGCAAGGATTAAGTATCTTTTCTAATGCCGGGGGTTCCCGATGGGCATACATCGGATGGCAATGGACATAGAACATCTGTTCTGATAAAATCGTGTATGGGAGTAGGATCCATATATCACTTGTTTGTAATCTCGTCATTATTCATAAAGTATCCTCACATTGTTGCAACATCAAGGGATTTGAAGTACACCGTTCATAGAGGGGAGGAGCCTGCCTCACATCAGGCGTAATGCCAAATGACAGGTGAAACATGAGAGGTGGGCGCAAGCTGTGGTTCAGATGAATCAAGGCAGCGCGATTCAAGATAAGAACAGCGGAGCAGCATATGGAGCTCAACAAATACAGGTACTAGAGGGGCTTGAGGCGGTAAGACGTCGCCCCAGCATGTATATCGGGAGCACGGACATCAAGGGCCTTCATCATCTAGTGTGGGAAGTTGTAGATAACAGCATAGATGAGGCTTTGGCAGGCTATTGCACCCACATTGAGGTTATACTAGAAAAAAATGGAGCGTGCACAGTCAAGGACAATGGCCGCGGGATCCCGGTAGACATCCATCCCAAACAAGGACGCCCGGCTGTAGAGGTTGTGCTGACAACATTGCATGCGGGTGGGAAGTTTGGAGGGGGGGGCTATCGTGTCTCCGGAGGCCTACATGGTGTCGGAGTAACAGTCGTCAATGCCCTCTCTGAATGGCTCGAGGTAGAGGTGCGCATCGGTGGCAAGGTCTATAGGCAGAAATATCAGAGAGGTAAGCCTATGGGCGACCTTGCGGTGGTAGGAGAGACCAGCGAAAGTGATACAGGCACAACAATAACTTTTATGCCTGACAAACGGATATTCGAGACCGTTGAATTTTCCTATGAGATGATAGTTCATCGTCTCAGGGAATTGGCGTTCTTGAGCAAAGGGTTGAAGATATCCCTGGCAGATTATCGGACTGAGCCGCCGCGATCGATGGATTTTGAATATGCCGGTGGTATAGTCTCCTTTGTTGAGCACTTGAATAAAAACAAGGATGTATTGCATGATGAGATCTTCTATGTCAATAAAAGCGTTGACGATACCTCCATCGAAATCGCTATGCAATACAACGATGGTTACACGGATAACACCTTCTGTTTCGCTAACCTTATCAATACGGCAGAAGGGGGTACGCACCTGAGCGGATTCCGTTCGGCCCTCACAAGGACCCTCAATGATTACGCCCGAAAAAACGGCATGCTCAAGGATTCTGAGGATAACTTCAGCGGCGATGATGTGAGGGAAGGCCTCACGGCTGTTATAAGCGTTAAATTGGTCAACCCGCAGTTCGAGGGCCAAACTAAGACGAAGCTTGGCAACAGCGAAATCAGGAGCATAGTGGAAGGGATATTTGGCGAGGCCTTTTCAGAGTTTCTGGAACAGAATCCACAGACAGCCAAGAGGATCATTGAGAAATGTCTCACTGCGGTCAGAGCAAGGGAAGCAGCGCGCAAAGCCAAGGAGCTCACCCGCAGAAAAACAGCCCTTGAGGTATCTTCCTTGCCAGGAAAGCTGGCGGATTGCAGCGAAAGCGATCCAGAGCTCTGCGAATTATATATTGTCGAGGGAGATTCTGCTGGTGGATCCGCAAAACAAGGGCGTGATCGAAGATTTCAGGCGATAATGCCCCTTCGCGGCAAGATTCTCAATGTTGAGAAGGCCAGGCTTGATAAGATCCTCGGTAACGAAGAAATAAAGGCGATGATTACGGCGTTGGGAACAGGAGTTGGAGATGATTTCGACATCTCGAGATTGAGATACTCCAAGATCATCACAATGACCGACGCCGATGTTGACGGGGCGCATATCCGGACTCTTCTTTTGACTTTTTTCTATCGTTATATGCGTCCCCTGATAGAAAATGGAAATGTTTATATAGCTCAGCCTCCGTTGTTCCACGTGAAACATAACAAAAGAGATCACTATCTGCACAGCGAGAAAGAGCTCGAGGATCTCTTAGGCAGGTTAGGATCAGATGGAGTAGTAGTGCAAAGGTATAAAGGCCTAGGTGAAATGAACGCCGAGCAGCTTTGGGAAACTACTATGAATCCTGAGAAAAGGGTAATCCTTCAGGTTACAATCGAAGATGCTATGGCTGCCGAGCAGATATTCACTACATTGATGGGAGACAAAGTGGAACCTAGACGTCAATTCATTGAAGAGAATGCAACTGAGGTAGCTGAGCTGGACATTTAGGCTCTACGGTGGTATTCATCTTTGAGGTGGACCTCCATGCTGCTGAGACGGCAGCATCAGAAAGATGAACATGACAGCGATTCATTTATGGGACAGCCGCGACGGATGTTCATCTTCTGCCTTTAGAGTCTGTACGTTAGAAAGGTCAGTGATGTGATTGGCTCTTGAAAAAGGTGGTAAAATCATTCCAATAGATCTGCATCAAGAAATGAAGAGGTCTTATCTCCTCTACTCGATGAGCGTTATCGTCGGCAGGGCTTTACCTGATGTCCGGGATGGACTCAAGCCTATTCACAGGCGCATCCTTTATGCTATGAAGGAGTTGGGATTGACCCCGGAAAAGCCCTACAAGAAATCCGCCACTATAGTCGGTGAAGTAATGGGCAAATATCATCCCCATGGAGATGCGGCTATTTACGAGACCCTAGTAAGGATGGCACAGGATTTTTCCCAGCGGTATATTCTGGTCGATGGCCATGGGAATTTTGGTTCAGTGGACGGAGATCCTCCTGCAGCGATGCGGTATACGGAAGCCAGAATGGCCCGGATTACTATGGAGCTCCTAGCCGACATAGACAAGGAGACAGTTGATTTCGGTCCAAACTTCGATAATTCCTTAAAGGAGCCATTAGTGCTTCCATCAAGGTTCCCTAATTTGTTGGTAAATGGTTCCTCAGGTATAGCTGTCGGCATGGCGACGAATATCCCTCCTCATAACCTGGCCGAGGTTATTGATGCATGTGTTGCGTTACTTGACCGGCCAGACATGACTATTGATGAGATTATGGAATTCATCAAGGGGCCTGACTTCCCCACCTATGGGCTTATCCTCGGCAAGGAGGGGATCCGCAGCGCATATCATAATGGGCGAGGAAGCATAAAGGTGCGGGCAAAGGCTGAGATCGAACAGGGTCATGGAGGGAAAACAAGAATCATAGTGACGGAATTGCCGTACCAAGTTAATAAGGCGAACCTGATACAGGATATAGCAAACCTTGTTCGTGAACGCAAAATCGATGGAATTTCCGACCTCAGGGATGAATCTGACAGATCAGGAATGCGAATAGTTATTGAGCTTCGAAGGGACGCCACTCCGAATGTCGTTTTGAATCAGCTATACAAGCATACGAAGATGCAAGATACCTTCGGGGTCATAATGTTGGTCTTGGTAGAGGGCAAGCCGCGGGTGCTCAACCTTAAGCAGGTCCTAGAATTCTATCTCAAGCATCAGGAGGAAATCGTAACCAGGCGAACTCGATTTGACCTGCGAAAAGCTGAGGAAAGGGCGCATATCTTGGAGGGGTTGAGGATCGCCCTATCCCATCTTGATGAAGTCATCAGGCTCATAAGGCAGTCTGAGACGCCAGAGACTGCGAAGAAGGCGTTGATGGCGCAGTTGGGCCTGTCTGAAAAACAAGCACAGGCTATCCTTGATATGAGGCTCCAAAGGTTGACGGGGTTGGAGCGAGATAAGATAGAGAGCGAGTATAATGAGGTAACGGCCTTGATTCAGAAGCTTAGGGCGATCCTAGCTGATGAGTCAAAGGTCCGTCAGGTGGTCAAAGAGGAATTGCTTGCAATAAAGCAGAAATATGCTGATCCCAGAAGAACGCAGATCTTGCCTGGCGAGGATGCGGGATTTGAATTGGAGGATCTGATAGCTGAAGAGGATGTGGTGATCACCCTTACTCACAATGGATATGTAAAGAGGCTGCCCGTCTCGACTTACAAGAATCAACGTCGGGGCGGAAAAGGTGTCACTGCCCTCATAACCAAAGAAGACGATTATGTTGAGCATTTCTCGGTGGCTTCAACACATGATTTCATACTATTCTTTACTGATAAAGGAAAGGTATACAGTGCTAGGGCCTATGATATACCAGAGGCTTCCCGCCAGGCGAGAGGCACAGCTATACTTAATTTGATCTCTTTGTCCGCGAATGAGATTATCAGGGCCGTCATTCCTGTAAGAGAATTTTCTGATGAGAAGTATGTGGTAATGGTCACGAAGCGGGGACTCATTAAGAAGTCCCGCCTTTCGGAATTCCAATCCGCGAGGCGAAGCGGCATCATCGGAATTTCCCTGGAAGACGGCGATGATTTGGTGGAGGTTAAGCTCACAGATGGGGCTCAGGAGATCATCCTCGTCACCGCCGGAGGCCTGGCATTGAGATTCCCGGAGGAAGAGGTCCGCCCCATGGGTAGGTCATCCAAGGGAGTGAAAGGTATAAGACTGAGAGCAGATGACTATGTGGTGGGGATGGATATCGCAAGGCCCGAATCCGAGCTCTTGGTAGTTACAAAAAGAGGCTATGGGAAGAGGACCCCACTTTCAGAATATCGAGTCCAGGGAAGGGGCGGGAAGGGAATAAAAACCCTCAATGTGACACAGAAGAATGGCCCTATCGCGGCCCTAAAGGTAGTCCAGGAACAAAATGAAATAATGATCATATCAGCTGGCGGTACTGTGATCCGGATGAACGTGCAAGAGGTGCCTTCTGCAGGCCGGGCCACCCAGGGGGTCAGACTGATGCGTACAGACGGTGATGATTTGGTTAGCGCAGTTGCACAGGTATCTGTTCACGACGAAAGATCGGGGGGCTAATATGGGTTTTAGGCATGCCAGGATGTGCGCTTTGAGCATCTTCGAAGGTGGGCGCATGGTTCATGGGCTATGAAGTCTTCGATCATACGGCTGATATCGGCATCAGGGTATGGGGAGAGTCTCTAGAAGACCTTTTCGAAACCGCTGGACGATCTTTGCTTGTTATAGCAGCTCCTAGGATTTTGGTGCAGCCGATTCAACACAGGCATATCATGGTAGAAGCCGATGATCTTGAGGCCCTTCTCGTTAATTGGCTTTCGGAGATTCTCTATCTTCTTTATGTCGAAAGCTTCTTTCCGGTTACAATAACGGCACATATAAATGGCATATCGACGGAGATTCATCCGGACATAGAGGATTCAGATAGATCAGAGGCCCCTTCACGTGGGCCAAAGGGAGGGGCTCCGTCTGAGTCTGGGCCAGGATTGAGCGTCGAGGGAGTACTCTCTGGTGAGATCATGGATAGGGAACGCCGTTCCCTGCTTGAAGTGGAGATCAAGGCTGTCACATACCATCTACTCAAGGTTGAGAGGCTAGATTGTAAAGGCAGGGCCGATAGGATGAAAGTACCCGACCAGCGGGCGGTTTGGTTTGCGCAATTTATCCTAGATATATGAGCTGATCAAGGGGGCAGAATATATACGATCTAACTTGTCCAAATTCCTTTCGCATATGAGAATAGCGGGGGATCTCATTCCCCGCATGAAGTCTGGAGGAATGACTCCATGGAAGGCTGGGCGGGACCACTAGAGAGAATAGATGAATTCCGGTGGATGATCCCTCATACATATAAGAAGGGCATGAGGGTTTCAGGGATCATTTTCGCCCATGAGGGGCAGATTTCGCAAATACGGAAAGACCAGGCCCCTGAGCAAGTGGCGAATGTCGCGTTCCTACCTGGCATTGTTGGAAGTTCATTGGCGATGCCTGATATCCATTGGGGCTATGGTTTTGCCATTGGCGGTGTGGCGGCGACTCTTTACCCAGAGGGTGTGGTCTCGCCGGGCGGAGTGGGCTTCGACATTAATTGTGGGGTCAGGCTATTAAGGACAAATCTGAAGCTTGTGGATATTGAGGAGCATCTCGAGGAACTGGTGCAGCGGCTTTTCAAGGAAATTCCCGCAGGGGCGGGGTCGGAAGGGGTAATCAAGCTCGGGAATGCAGAAATAACCCGGGTGCTTGAGGAAGGCGCCAGATGGGCTGTGGAAAAGGGGTTTGGCAACATCGAAGACCTAGATCGCATTGAGGAATATGGCGTTATGCAAGGAGCAGACCCTCAGAAAGTAAGCGACAAGGCCATCAGGCGTGGTATTCCCCAGCTAGGCACCTTAGGCTCGGGCAACCATTTTCTTGAAATTCAGCTTGTAGAGGAGATTTATGATCATAGAGCGGCCGAGATTATGGGGTTGGAGCCTGGATCCATTACATTGATGATCCATACAGGATCGAGGGGCCTCGGCCATCAGGTGTGCACTGACTATTTAGTAGCTATGAATGAGGCTGTCCGAAAATATGGTATCAGCCTACCAGATAGACAGCTTGCATGCGCGCCCCTTGACTCCCAGGAAGGTAAGGATTATCTCGCTGCCATGGCATGTGCTGCAAATTATGCGTGGGCCAATCGCCAATGCATAACTCATTGGGCACGAAGAGTTTTCGAAAAGGTGTTAGGCTCGTCGGAGAAAGCCTTGGGCATGGATTTGATATATGACGTGGCTCATAACATCGCCAAGATCGAGGAACATGAAATTGCGGGAAGAAAAGTTAAGTTGTGTGTGCATCGCAAGGGGGCAACTAGGGCATTTCCGGCGGGATCTTGTGACCTCCCAGAGATTTACCAAAAATTAGGACAGCCGGTCCTGGTGCCAGGTGACATGGGGCGAAATTCATACCTTCTTTTGGGCACTGAAAAAGCCATGGCGGAAACCTTCGGATCGACCTGCCATGGAGCGGGGAGAATCATGAGCAGATCTCAGGCCAAGCGTGATGGTCAAAGCGGTAAAGAAATAGAATCCGACCTGCGGAGCAGGGGTATCATAGTCAGGGCGGCGAGCAGAGCAGGGCTTGCAGAAGAGGCATCATCAGCATATAAGGACGTGAATGAGGTCGTGCGTGTATGTCAGGGGGCGGGGATCTCGCGCATGGTAGCCAGAATGAGGCCGCTTGGCGTCATCAAAGGGTAAGGGAAGACGAGGAACCCCGAAGAGAATGGCCAAGCTCGCTGAAGACTCGTTCCCAACCAATGTTACTGGCGTCTGTAGCCAGCATTTGAGGTAAGATATAAGCGGAAATGTGTGTAGAAGCGCTTTAATTAGCTATGGCGCGAATCTCTGCATATTGCCGGTAAAAATCGAGCAAATCAACCTCTTTCTCCGACAGATGCAATAAGTCCGCCTTATGTATGGTTGAAACAATTCGATGGGCATGGTATACTCAATCTTGCCTCAAGACGAGGTGCCACGAAATAGATCGTGGTTTTTTGCTCCTTGAAAACTAAACAGTGTGAAGGACAGAGCTGGTTCAACGAGGTATGAGCGAGGAAATTCTGGCTAGAGATAGTCAGAGGACCCGAGTCAATATCCTATAGATATCTATGAGAACCATCCCGATTGCGCTGGGGGGATAAATTCTCTGGTGCGGTAGGGAGGGATAAAGTTTTCATGGAGAGTTTGATCCTGGCTCAGGACGAACGCTGGCGGCGTGCCTAATACATGCAAGTCGAGCGGGGGTAACGAAGTAGTTTACTATGGAG